>JAUIKV010000017.1 GCA_030430615.1 Bacteroidia bacterium | reverse complement strand
CTCGTCACATCCTGGGGCTGGAGAAGGTCCCAAGGGTTGGGCTGTTCGCCCATTAAAGTGGCACGCGAGCTGGGTTCAGAACGTCGTGAGACAGTTCGGTCTCTATCTATAGTGGGCGTTAGAAATTTGAGTGGATCTGATTCTAGTACGAGAGGACCGAATTGGACTGACCTCTAGTGTATCAGTTGTCACGCCAGTGGCATCGCTGAGTAGCTACGTCGGGAAGGGATAAGCGCTGAAAGCATATAAGCGCGAAACCCACCACAAGATGAGATTTCTTTTAAGGGTCGTGGGAGACTACCACGTTGATAGGCTACAGGTGTAAAGGCAGTAATGTCATAGCCGAGTAGTACTAATTACCCATATAGCTTATGTATAGACTCCCCGGTTGCAAGACCGGGGGTCAGAACTTTTATAGTTTTGTTATTCTAGGTATCATTATTTTAATATGTCAACACATACGGGGCACACTTGTAAAAGAAGCACCCCGACAGACTTAAGGTGATTATAGCGACAGGTCTCACCTCTTCCCATTCCGAACAGAGAAGTTAAACCTGTCAGCGCTGATGGTACTGCCACTGGTGGGAGAGTAAGTCGTTGCCTTTCTTTAAACCCGATACAACTTGTTGTGTCGGGTTTTTTTGTGGCTGATTTTCAGTAGCCGCTTCTGAGATGTTGCTATTTTTTGAAGTTGGTATCACTTAAAGAAGGCTAAACAGGTCATTTGACCCGATTTTTCCAGTGATCAAAGATTAATCTTGGACATTGGAGATTTCCATTTAATTTTAGGCTCTTAAAAATCTTAACATGCGTCAAATAATCAGAACCCAAGTTCTATTTATCCTAATCTGCACATTGAATTTAACCGGTGTCGCCCAGGAACTCTCTTTTGAAGAATACAATCCCGAGTCTACGCTTGTAGTCCCGGGGGAGCCGGTTCTTAGGGCAAGATACCCGTTTATAGACATTCACGGGCATCAGCGCAACATGCCTGATCAGGATTTATCTCCTGTTGTGGCGGCCATGGATACGCTGAACCTGGCCATTATGATCAACCTGAGTGGCCGCTCCGGAGAGCAACTCAAGAAATCCGTCAGGAACGTTGCGGAGCACTTTCCCAACCGATTCATCGTGTTCGCCAATGTGGATTTCGAAGGGGTGGGCAGCCCAAATTGGACCGAAAACGCAGTGGCCCAACTAGAACAAGACATTGAGAACGGTGCTCGTGGTCTCAAGATCTACAAGAGCCTCGGCATGAGATATAAGGATGTCAATGGGAACCGGGTCGCTATTAACGATCCGAGACTCGATCCGATCTGGGCGAAATGTGGTGAGATGGGTGTTCCGGTATTGATACATGCGGCCGACCCAAAATCGTTTTGGGACCCTTTTGATGGGGATAATGAACGCTGGCTGGAGCTGAAAACACATCCCCGAAGAAAACGCGGAGATGACAACCCTGCTCCCTGGGAGACTATCATTGGTGAGCAGCACGACATGTTCAGGAAACACCCGAATACAACCTTTATCAACGCGCACTTCGGCTGGTATGCAAATAACCTCGGGGCACTCTCCGACCTGATGGATGAAATTCCGAACATGTACGTGGAGATTGCCGCCATAATTGCCGAGTTGGGTCGGCAGCCGAGAAACGCAAGAGCTTTTTTTGAAAAATACCAGGACCGGATCCTTTTTGGAAAAGACAGCTGGAAACCCGAGGAGTTCCCGACTTATTTCAGGGTGCTTGAATCGGGCGATGAGTACTTTCCTTATCACAAGAAGTACCACGCGTTCTGGGCCATGTACGGCATGAATCTTCCCGATGAGATCTTAAAAAAGGTCTACTATAAAAATGCACTCAAGATTGTTCCGGGCCTGGATAAGAGCCTGTTTCCGGAATAGCAGAAGGATCCTCTACACAGGCTCACTGAGAGGTATGAGACTTATTGCTTGAGGATCGTGGTTGCGAGTTGTTTGCGACCCTCCCTGACTTTTAGGAAGTACAAGCCGCTTTTTACACCGGTCATATCGAGTCCGTACACGGTTTTGGTGATATTTATCTCTTCGTATACCAGTCTTCCAGTAACGTCATATACCGAGACCTGCATGTCTTCCACGCCCTGCCTACTGATGTAGAATACTGAAGATGAAGGGTTGGGATAGAGCTTGAAACTGTGCTTTTCAAAATCGTCTGAAGCCAGAACCGCGGTGGCGTCAATGCTGAAATTGTCAATGGCCGCTCCTTCTGCTGTAACGGATTGATCCGTGGCAAAAACAAATCGAAATACCACAGTTGTCTCATTAGCCAAATCTGAAAGGTCGTAACTGTATTGCTTGGGGGTAACGTCGGTTCCGGTCCACTGTCGACCAACGGTTATGGGCCTGTCTCTATCAATAAAACTGCTGTTGTACCAGTTCGGGTCATCTGCGGAGCCAAGAATGTCCCAATTTTCCCCTGAATCGAGGGAGTACTCCATATACAGGACGTCCCAATTCTCTTCGATGTCAAAGACCATGTCGAACTTTAGCATTGGATTTTCCAATCGGCTCAGATCGTAGCAGGGAGAGATCAGGTAGGCTGTTGTCATGTCGAAATATTCACCGTCAAAATTCGTGACATACACATTGTCAAATTTCGATCTGAACTTTTCCGTAGTGGCTTCAGAACGCTCCCAAAGGTCCCTTGAGCTTCCCTTGGTCTCGGTCAGCCAGACATCTTCATTGACATCGCCAAACGTGTTCACGTAGCGACCCTCCCCGGCCTGGTTCGTTCTGAAAGAGGCATAAAGGGTATTGTTGGTTCCGTAAAGGTCTCCATTCGCTGAAACCTCAATTTCCAGGTCATGTTGGCCAATCTCTATTTCAGGATTGTTCGGGAGCTCGATCTCCAGCGTCTCATCCGGGCGGATCACATCATCGACATTATAAGAGTATGGTACCCCATCCACCAGGTAGTTGACTTTGAACGAGCTTAGCGCATCGGTTCCATTATTTTTTATGGTAATTCGAGGGGTCAGTCCCGAGCATTGAACCGAATTGTTCGAGTTGACCGCCAGGAGTGCCAGATCTTTGTCAAGCTTTTTCACCTCAATAGGCGATTGCCAAACGCCTCGGCCATAAGTTCCGACCGTTAAGGTTTCGTCTTCGACGTTGATTTCCATATCGTACACAGGAGCATTCGGCAGGCCTTCATCATATCGTTCCCATTCCTGCATGTTGTCATTTTTGTGGTAGACGCCGACACTTGTTCCGACATAAATATCGTTCAAAGGACTCTGCGGCTGCTGTCTGACCACCAGTTTTGAATCCGTTGGCAAATTGGCGCTGATGTCTTTCCAGGTCAATCCCGCGTCTTCTGAGAGAAAGACTTTGCCTTCGACTCCGGCGGTGGTGGCATATACGCGGTTCTCATCTAATGCGCTGATTTCAATTGAAGTGATCCGCGATGTCAGTCCTATGTCGAGTTGCTCAAAATCTGCTCCTCCGTTCACGCTTTTGTATATTCGGTTGCTCCTTGACACATAGATCACCTCACTGTTAGATGGGGCGAGAGCCACATAGTTCAAATCTCCTCCAAACATTCTCGGTGAGACTGGGTTCCAGATGTTATTCTCAAGTTTGTAGAGCCTGGAGTAGCCGGCGAAAAGATCCCCTTTTTCATTGGCAACCAGTGGCGTGACCCAGGCACCTCCGCTATCGGAGTCACTGGTTTCAGCCTTGGGAGCTTCAACAATTGTTCCTCCCGGCGTATTCCCGGCATTGTAGGTCACGTTGAGCCTTCCTCCGAACTGGCTGAACCCGTAATAGATGTCCTCGTCATTCGGGTCGACGACACAATCCATGCCGTCCCCGTCGTGATATTGGTACCAGTTGTCATTGTTGTAGGCAAAGCCTCCATTGTCCTGCAATCCTCCCACGACCCGATCGGCATTTCGAGCCGCTGTTGCGATCCTGTAGTACTGGCTGATATTCATGGTCTCGGTCAGGTCAGTAAATGAGTTTCCGTCATCTGAAGATTCATAGATCCCCCCATCCGTGCCTGCGTACAGCTTGTCGTTGAAATAGCGCATAAAGTGAATGTCGGCGTGGGTGTAGGCATCATCGCTGGGGTCATACCAGCGATTCATCTGCACGAAACTGTCCCCTCCATTGGTAGAGCGCCAGATGTCCAAAACCCCTACAAACACCATATCTGCGTCGACCGGACTCACTGTGAGTGCCATGTCATACCAGGCCTGGGTGCTACCTCCAAAAATGTCTTTCGATTCGTTTGTTTTGGCGAAGCTGTCGCCGCTGTTCTCTGATTTGTAAACTCCCTGGAAGGAATTGTCAGTATTGGCACTGAGCAGGTAAACCACCTCCGGATCGGCGGGGCTCACGTCGATCGCAAACCTTCCCGATTTTTCAGGCAGGCCACTGCTGATGACTTTGAAGCTGTCACCTCCGTCTGTTGATTTGTAAAATTTCGAAGGACTCACCGCGTAGATCACATCAGGATCTCCCGGCTTCAGCTTGATGTCCTGGATATTGATCGATATGGAATAATCCCAGGTTTTCCCGGCATCTTTTGTCTTGAAGAATCCCGTATTTGTAGCTACCCACAGAATGTCAGAATTGTCTGGGTGCATGTAAATCTCGCTGGAAATCGCATTGGTGAGGTCGAATTGCAGCCCGGTCTTATTCCAGGTGAGACCCCCATCTGTTGACTTGAGGACCCCTACGCTGTATGTGTCTCTGGCGTCGTCGTCACCGGTGGCGATGTAAATAATGTCAGAATCGCGAGGATCGATTACGATTCCTGAGACCCCGATCTGCGGAATTTCATCTGACAAAGGAATCCAGTTAACTCCGTAATCGACTGATTTCCAAAGTCCGCCTGAAGGAGCCCCCGCATAGAAGACATTCGGCCGGTTCGGATCGATGATGAAGGTGTTGATTCTTCCCTGTCCATATTTTTGGACGGTCGTGTAAGGACCGAGCGATCTCCATTGTGCGATCTCACTTTTGAGCATGTCATTCTCGGCTTCCCAGGCCTTCCAAAAATCAGAAGGCTTGGCAAGGGTACCATCTTTTCTCAGGAAATTTCTCCAGTGATTTTCCCACCTTTTGTAGGGTTTGAAACCGCTTCCTTTTTTATTGGGATCTCGCCCCTTCCAGTAGTTTTCAAACGCGGCCGACATATCGTCCAGGGATCGCTCCCGTGTCAGGGTCTTGGCACTGCTTAGCGGGTCATTCGCAACGGCCATCCATGGAGCAGACTCGTTGTACTGTCCAAACGAGAGTCCGAACCACATCATGGCGCAATAGAGGGATAATTTTTTCAATTGAGGGAATTGTAGCTGTTTGCCAAATATACTAATTTACTTGTTTAACTATTTTCTTCGGCTCCACCTTTTCAGATGCCTTTAATGTGTCCTTTTCGGATGTAGTCATAACATCCGTTTTAGCGGTTAACGTGTCATACTCAACCATCAGCGAATCATACTCGACTAGAGGCATTTCATCGAATTTCGCCAGCTCCCGGTTGATTCTCTCCTGATTTCCGAGGTCGTTTATTTTGATGTTCAGGGCCGCAAAAGCATCGAGAACATTGTTGTTTTCTGCCTGAACTTCCTCATCGGTGATCGTTGGTATGGTAGACATGTCGGAAAGTCTTTTCGCCTCGTTGTGCAGCACATTGAGTCGCATGCGAACCGCAGGGATGTCGAGTTTTTCAACCCGAATGGAATCTTTGAGATATTGCGCGAGCTCCTCCAGTTCATTGCTGTTCAAAAGGGCATCCGCCTTGGTAATTTCACGGTACTGAACAATCAGTTCATTGAAATCCTGATACTCTTTCCAACCTTTGACAAGCTCTTCCGACTCCTTGTTGAGCCCCACAACAGGAGACTCTGATTTCAGGGTCGGAGCCAGTTCGCGATCGGTAACGTATTCGGGGACCTCTTCGCCGTCAGAATTTTTCTTGCAGGAGATGGTGGATAAGACCAGGAGAAAAGTAAGTGACAGTATTCGAATCATGAGATGTTATTACTCGGCCAAAGAAGGTATTAAGGTTCAAAAATACATATAATTTGCTTAGAACCCCGAAGATGCAAAGCATCAATTCATCCCATGAAATAGCTATCTTTACATCCGTAAAATTAAAACAGATGGGCGCAAAGACACTGATACTGGGTTCTAGCGGGCAGATAGGAACTGAGCTCGTTCTCCGATTGAGAGAAATGCGGGGAAGTGAGAATGTTATTGCTTCTGACATTAGAAAAGGAAGCTACGAGGTCATGGAATCGGGTCCTTTCGAGTTCCTGGATGTGACCCACAAAGATGAAATCCTTGAAGTCATTAAGAAATACGACGTCAAGGAGGTGTACCTGATGGTTGCGATCTTGTCGGTGATCGCAGAGAAAAGCCCGCAAAAGGCCTGGGAGCTGAACATGAGTTCCTTGTTCAATGTGCTCGAGCTGGCTAGAGACGGATACATAGATAGAGTATTCTGGCCGAGCAGCATAGCCGTTTTCGGCCCCGACACCCCGCGGGAGAATACCCCTCAGGACACCATTATCAAGCCCTCAACTGTTTATGGGATCAGCAAGTTGGCCGGAGAGAACTGGTGCTCTTACTATGAGAGAAAGTACGGGGTTGACGTGAGAAGTCTTCGCTATCCGGGTTTGATCAGCTATAAGGCTACCCCGGGAGGGGGCACTACCGACTATGCAGTCGAGATCTTCCACGAAGCCGTCAAGCGAGGTTCCTATGTGTCTTTCCTCAAGGCGGGCACGCGACTCCCGATGATGTACATGGACGATGCCATCCGGGCGACAGTGGAGCTGATGGAGGCCGATCGACCTGCAGAGTTCCATGCCTACAATGTGGGCGCGTTAAGCTTCTCACCTGAAGAGCTTGCCGGTGCGATAAAGAAGCAATTTCCCGAATTCACTATCGCTTATAACCCTGATTCCAGACAGGATATTGCAGATACCTGGCCAGAGAGCATTGACGATTCCCAGGCAAGACATGATTGGGGCTGGGAGCCCAGAGTGGACCTCGACACCCTGGTGAGATCAATGTTACTTGGATTACATTTTTCCAGCTAGTTAGTTTTTACTTTTGCTACGTCTAAACCGGAAAAATGCCTTAAGGCCAAACATTACTGATACACTGATTTCAATTATGCAAGATATTATCGACAAAAGCCTGAGAACGGCGAGGAGTTACGAGGATTACAAATCCCTGGTCCTTGACCTGATCAAAGAAGGAAAATCTACCGGGCCGGTGCAAGATGAGAGTCGGGTGAACTACACCAAATTGAACAACCAGCGGATGAAGCGCCTGGACAAACAGACTCGGCTTTCAGAAGAGGCGCTCAGCATTGCAGAAAAGATCAATAAAGACTTTACCTGGCTGGTGCTCACAGAAAGCTGGTGTGGCGACGCTGCCCAGACCCTACCCGTCATCAATAAATTTTCGGAGGCGAACAACAATATCGATCTCAAAGTAGTCCTGAGAGATGAGAATGACGATCTGATGAACCAATTCCTGACCGATGGAAACAAATCTATACCCAAGCTCATCGTGATTGAGAATGAAAGCAAAAAGGTGGTCAGCTCCTGGGGTCCAAGAACGGAACACGCCGCGCGTATGATCAAGGAATACAAGGAAAAGCACGGCAAGGTCGATGACACAATCAAGAAGGACCTGCAGGTATTCTACAACCAGGATAAAGGGAAGCAAATTGAGAAAGAGATGATTTCCCTGCTCAGTCTAATCGTCAAAGACTGATGCTGGTCCAATTTGATTCACTTCCGGGAACTTCAAGGGTTTACTACTATCCTTCAAGTCGAAAATTCTACCCGGATGAAATACCGGTTCTTACATCAAAAGTAGAGGCATTTTGCCAGGGTCTTGCCGATACCCATATCGCTTACAGGCTTGTCTATGATCGCTTTCTTCTTTTTTTCGTCTCGGAAAACACGCCGCTTGCCATGGAGCAGAACGACGAACTTGTTGAATTAGTTCTCGATCTGGAAAAAGAATTCGGGATTAATTTGCTCGACAAAGTCAATGCTTGCTTCAAGCAGGGGAAATTCGTTCAACGCAAGGAGATCCAGGACTTCAAGAAACTGATCAAAAGCCGATCGGTTTCAGGCAGAACGCTGATTTTGGATCCGATGATCAATACGAAATCAGAATTTCTGACCAACTGGGAGGTCCCGTTGTCAGAGAGCTGGCTGTCCCATTTACTCTGACTCCTTGTCCATGCGCTCGAGAAAACCCTCGATGGTTTCAGCTTCATTCACGTCAAACTTTCCGCTTCGGGTTCTTCGAAGTTGTGTCAGATGTGCCCCAGAACCGAGCTTTTGACCGAAGTCATGTGCGAGTGATCGTATGTAGGTTCCCTTGCTGCAGCGTACGCGGAAGTCAACTTCCGGAAGGGCGATTTGGGTGATCTCAAACTCAAAGATCTCGACTGTGCGTTTTTTGACCTCCACTTTTTCTCCCTTTCGAGCCATTTCATAAAGGCGTACCCCGTCTTGCTTGACAGCAGAAAAGATTGGGGGAGATTGTTCGATTTTTCCTGTAAAATGGTTCGAAGCGTCTTCAATCAACTCGGGTGTGATGTGATCGACAGGCCAATTTTTGTCGACCTCTGTCTCGAGATCATAGGAAGGAGTGGTCTCTCCCAAACGCAATCGACCCGTGTATTCCTTTGTCTCGGCCTGATACGTCTCAATGGTCTTGGTCTTTTTGCCCGTGCAGATGACCAATAAGCCGGTTGCCAAAGGGTCGAGAGTGCCTGCATGTCCCACCTTTATCTTCTTTAGCCCGAACTTTTTTCTGATGGCCCAGCGCAATTTGTTGACCACCTGGAAAGAAGTCCAGTTCAGCGGCTTGTCAATGAGGAGCACCTGTCCGTTTTTGAAGTCTTCAGCATCCATTGATTAATCCGTTTGATGAGCCATTTGGGTTTGTGAGACCTTAATTACAGGTAAAAATAGGAATATGCAATAGCAATTATGCCCACTGCGAAGCAATAGATTGAGAAATAGTACAATTTGCTTTTCTGCACCAGGGCAATCATCCACTTGCAGGCCAGGAGTCCTGAGACAAAGGCAGCCAGAAAGCCAATCGCCATGATCAGAAAATTCTCATCTTCAAAACTGATGACCCCATCCGAGAAGTCCTTGGCGACTTTGCCGAAGATCAGGGGCACGACCATCAAAAAAGAAAAGCGTGCTGCCTTGGTTCGATCTACCCCGAGCAAGACGGACGTCGAGATTGTGGCTCCGGATCTGGAAATTCCGGGCAGCATGGCGATAGCCTGTGAAAGACCAATGATCAGGGCGTTCAAATAGGACACGGGTTTGTCGGTGTTTTTGGCCTTGTCAGCCAAAAGCAGCAGAAGTCCTGTGATCAGCAGCATGAAGCCCACCAAA
This sequence comes from Bacteroidia bacterium, assembly GCA_030430615.1. Lineage (GTDB taxonomy): Bacteria > Bacteroidota > Bacteroidia > Flavobacteriales > Flavobacteriaceae > Lutimonas. The sequence goes on along the minus strand of JAUIKV010000017.1, from coordinate 8,850 downwards.
AGCACATTCCCGGTAAAAAATTCCTCAAGTTGCTCCTCGAAAAGAAGCCCCACAAGTACTGCGGGGATCATGGAAACAATGATTTTTACTGAAAATTCGAATTCTTCATTTATCTTAAATTGAAACAAGCCACGTATGATCTGGAGGATTTCTTTCCAAAAGATCACAATAGTGCTAAGGGCCGTTGCAAAGTGAAGCACCACGGTGAAAGTGAGACTTTCCTGTGGAACCTTTTGATCTCCGAGTATGGCCTTGGCCAGCTCGAGATGCCCGCTTGAAGACACGGGTAGAAACTCGGTCAGACCCTGGATAATTCCCAGGATTATCGCGTCGATATAACTCATGAATTGGACGGGTTCGGATTGGCCATGATCGCGTAGACCTCGATGGCAAGTCCAAGCAGAACCAGTGTAGGTGCTAGCCGTATGCGCCTGAAACTATAGATGGCTTCGTTAAAGACTTCGGGGTCGTCACTTCCGCCGCCTGCCATGAGCGCAAACCCAAACAGGATCACGACAATTCCGATCAGCATGATGATGTAGTTTTTCCGTCCAAAAAGGAATTCACCTGAATTCGACTTGTTTTCTTTTTTCTTCTTTGCCATATCAATAGTAAAGTTCGTCGGTTCTTAAATTGAGGAATCTCTGGGTTGCGAGGAAGGTGCTCAACCAGGTCAGCACGATTCCCGCAAGAAAAACCGCACCAAAAAGCCCGGCCAGCATCATGCGGTCATCCATCATTCCGAAGGCGGGAAAGATTTTGTCGAGGTAAACCAGAAGGCCGATAAGCCCGGCGATAGCAACCAGGGCGCCCACCATGCCCAGTTTAATGCTCTGCCAGATAAACGGTCTTCGGATAAATCTTTTTGTAGCGCCCACCAATTGCATGGTTTTTATTGTAAACCGTTTCGAATATACTGAGAGTCGTATAGAGCTGTTGATCAAAACCACCACTACCAAAGAGGCCAGGGCACAGAAAAGCAGAATGAACAGACTTATCCGCTTGACATTCTGGGTGAGCAGATCGATCAGGGGCTTGTCATATGAAATCGAGGAGACGAATTGATTCTCCTTGTACTTTTTCTCGATCTCTTCCATCTTTTCGGGGGTCACATAATCCGCCTTCAGGTAGATGTCTATCGAGTTTTCCAATGGATTGTAACCCAGGAACTCCATGAAGTCTTCACCGTTTTCTTCCTTGTACTGCTCAGCAGCTTCTTCCTTGGAGATGAAGGTAGTGCTCCTCGTAAAAGGCTCCTCGTCAATGGAAACCTGCAGGTTCAGGATTTTCTCTTTGCTCACTTCGTTTTTCAGGAACAAGGTGATCGCCGCACTTTCCTTGAAATAATCGGATACTCTTTTGGTATTGAGCACAAGGAGCCCTAAAACGCCTAGCAAAAAGAGCACGAGCGAAATGCTGATCACCACCGAAATGTAAGAGGAGCGAAGTCTTCTTTTCTGATACTGCTCGAAGGATTTACTCATCTGTGTACAGAAGATTTTGAGACCTGCAAGGTAATTATTTATCCTTTAAGCTCAAATTAATTTCGCTCCTGGCACAATTCGACGAGGACCCCGTTGCTGGTCTTTGGATGCACGAAAGCGACGAGTTTGTTGTCAGCGCCGATCTTTGGCTCCTTATTGAGCAGTTGGAAGCCTTCTTTTTCGAGTCGTTTCATTTCACTTCGAATGTCAGATACCGCGAAGGCGATATGGTGAATGCCCTCACCTTTGCGGGCTATGAATTTTGCAATCGGACTATCTGGATCGGTGGCTTCAAGAAGCTCTATTTTGTTTGGGCCCACTTGAAAAAATGACGTTCTCACACCCTCGCTCAATACCTCCTCAATTTTATAGTGAGGCTTGTCAAAAAGCGATTTGAATATCTCGTTTGATCTGCCGATGTCTTTAACGGCTATGCCAATGTGTTCGATCTTGTCCATGGTAATTTGCGTATTCAGCCAAAAATAGCGAATTTAACCCAATCGAATTGACCCGGAAATTCGCAGATTCACCCTATTTTTGTGCCTATGGAAACAAACAGACAGAAGAAGATTGCAGGAGTATTGCAGAAAGATCTCGCCGACATACTTCAGAGTGCGGCGCGAGACGGTATGAAAGGAGTCGTGATCTCAGTGACCAAGGTAACGGTCACCTCTGACCTGAGTCAGGCAAAGGCCTACCTAAGCATATTCCCGACGGAGAAAAAAGAAGAGATCATGGAAGGAATTGTAGCCAACACGCCCATGATCAGGCATGCGATTGCCATGAGAACGAAGAACCAGCTTCGAAGAATGCCTGAGATGAAGTTTCTGATCGACGATTCCCTCGATTATATCGACAACATTGACCAGGCCCTCAAAGGACTTGAGGATCCTATAAAGAATCCTACGAATGGGATGAGGAAGAAAAAATAGCAGGCTTGAACTTTCCACTCTATATTGCCCGCAGGTACCTGCTCTCCAAAAGCAGCAACAATGCCATCAACATCATTACTCTGATTGCCACAATTGGGGTCATTGTCAGTACGATTGCCCTATTTGTGGTGCTTTCTGTTTTTTCCGGGCTAAAGGATTTCAGCTTGAGCTTCATCAGAACCTCTGACCCGGACCTCAAGATCACCTCAGTTGAAGGGAAATCCTTTCATTTCAACGACTCGGTTCGCAACGCTCTCATGCTCGATCGCATACAGGCCTACAGCAAAGTAGTCGAGGAGCGCGTGTTTTTGAGCTATGTCGACAAATCGCACGTGGCGAGCATCAAGGGGATTGACAGCAATTTTCTCAATGTGAATCGTCTCGACACAGCCGTTTACTTTGGAAATTGGGTCAACTACGAGGCCAAGCACACAGTCGTGGTGGGGAGCGCCATTTCCATGGCACTGTCGATTGGAACCTACGATTTTCTTGAAGCCCTGAAGATCTATGTGCCGAAACCGGGCAAAGGGTACATCACTAATCCCAAAACTGCCTTCAACCAGGTCAATGCCCAGACAATTGGCATTTATCGACTGACCGATGACATCGACAGGAAGTACGTTTACGCCAACATTGCACTGGCCCAGGACTTGTTGAATTATGACGAGGATCAAATATCTGCGGTCGAAATCCGGCTAAATGAAGAGGCAGATTTGCAGGAGGTCCAGGATGAGTTGAAGAGCCTGCTCGGAAGCGACTTCGAGGTGCGAACCAGGCAGCAGCTCAATTCGGTGTTTTACAAGATGCTCAATACGGAAAACCTGGTTTCTTACCTGGTTTTCACCCTGGTTCTGATCATCGCCCTGTTTAACGTCATCGGCGCCATAGTGATGATGATCATTGACAAAAGGGAGAATCTGAAAACTTTGTATCACCTGGGCTCTGAGATCAGGGACATTCGCAGGATCTTTGTTTTTCAGGGGTTTTTATTGACCTGTTTTGGTTTGTTCACGGGTCTCCTGGTGGCCATTCCTCTGGTCATCCTTCAGAAAAAATTCGGCTTTATCATGATAACGCAGTCATTGGCCTACCCCGTTGAGTTCAGGGCGATCAATGTACTTGTTGTAGTGGTGACCTTGATTGTGCTTGGTTTCATCGCTTCGCAAATTGCCAGCGGACGGATTTCGAAGAAATTAGTGGAATGAGAATTTTTCGAGGACCTCGTCGAAGGCCTCGAATACCTTTTCCTTGCTCTCTGCAGTGACCATTCTAAGCCTGTATTCCTTGAAATGAGGTATTCCCTTGAAGTAATTCGTGTAGTGCCTGCGGGTTTCGTACAGCCCTGCATGCTCGCCGTTCCAGTCAATGGCCATCTCGAGATGCCTCCTCGCCGTTTGAACCCTTTCTTCCAGACTCGCAGGTGGCGCGTGTTCTCCGGTTTTGAAAAAATGCTTGACATCCTTGAAGAACCAGGGATTGCCTATGCTTGCCCTCCCGATCATGGCTCCATCCAAACCGTATCGATCGCGCATCAGAACGGCTTTCTCCGGTGAATTCACGTCTCCGTTTCCGAAGATCGGAATGTGCATTCTCGGATTGTTCTTGACGTTGGCAATGGGTTCCCAGTCGGCGTCGCCCTTGTACATCTGAGACCGGGTCCGTCCGTGAATGGCCAGGGCCTGGACCCCGACATCCTGCAATCTCTCTGCCACATCTTCGATGTAGATGGAATCGTGATCCCATCCCAGTCGCGTTTTAACCGTAATGGGCAGCCTGCTGTGTTTGACCATGGCCTCACTCAGCTTGACCATCAGTGGGATGTCGCGAAGTATGCCTGCGCCCGCTCCCTTGCTCACCACTTTCTTGACGGGGCAACCGAAATTGATGTCGATGAAATCGGGTTTCGAGCGTTCGACGATTTCGACCGTTTTCAACATGGAATCCAGGTTGGCTCCAAAGATCTGTATGCCCACCGGTCTTTCTCTTTCATAGATGTCCAGCTTCTGGACGCTCTTGGCAGCATCCCGGATCAGTCCTTCCGAGGAGATGAATTCCGTGTAAACGACATCAGCACCCTGCTCCTTGCAAAGGGCGCGAAACGGCGGATCGCTCACGTCTTCCATAGGCGCCAGCAAGAGCGGGAAGTCACCTAGTTCTATGTCTGCTATTTTTGCCATGCGCTGCAAAATTATTGATTTCTGGGCTTATGGCAACAATCCCCGTTACCTTTCCTGAAAATGGCAACTGATGACAAGATGATTTTTGTATTTTAGAAGGCCTTAAAGCAGGCGCTCGGGATGAGTCAGCATCAAATCAAACCTATGAAAACATACAATTGGGCCATACTCGGATGTGGCAAGATAGCCGGGAAATTCAGCAGTGACCTCAAGCTTTTGAAAAATGCAAAGCTTTACGCTGCCGCTTCCCGAAATTTGGATAGAGCGAAGGGCTTTGCCCGGGAATACGGCTTTGAGAAGGCTTACGGCTCATACGCAGAGCTGGTTCAGGACCCCGAGGTGGATGTCGTTTACATTGCCACCCCGCACTCTCATCACATGGAGCACAGCATACTCTGCCTGGAGCACAAAAAGGCCGTTCTCTGCGAAAAGGCCCTGGCGCTGAACGCGAAGGAAGTTGAGGCGATGATCGACTCATCCCGGAAGAACAAAACTTTTTTAATGGAGGCGTTCTGGACGATTTTTCAACCCAAGTTCAGGAAAGTGCTGGAATTGGCTTCCGATCCGGAATTGGGTCAATTGAAATTCGTGAAGTCAGATTTCATGTTCAACCCCGAGGTGGACCCTGACAAGAGACTCTACAATATCGAACTCGGTGCCGGGTCACTGCTCGACATCGGAATCTATCCGATATTTCGCTCGCTTGTCCTTTTGGGCAAACCCGTTGCGATCAAGACTATGCCCAGGCTTCTTGATTCTGGGGTCGAAGAGAGTATTTTCATGCTGTTTGAATACGAGAATGGGTCGATGGCGGCACTTACCTCCAGCTTTGCGGCTCATTCGAAAAACGAGACTGAGCTCTGTTTCGAAAACGGATACATCAAGTTTGAACGCGATCACGATGTTCCGATCATTCTGGGAAAGAATGGGGCTGAACAAGCCATCAAAGTGGATGCGGGCCTCGGAATGGGCTATGAGTTGGAGGCAGTCCATGTGATGGACTGTCTCGACGAGGGCCGAATCGAAAGCCCAACCCTGCCCTTGAGTTTCAGCCTCGATTTGATGAAATTGATGGATGAGGTTCGAAAGGACGCAGGAATCGTTTTTCCTGGTCGCGATTGATTTAAACTGGATAAGTTTCAAAAAAACATGAAGAGAACCGAGCATACCTTTTGCCGCATTTGTGAGTCCCTTTGCGGACTTGAAGTCGAGATCGAAAATGACCAGGTGGTTGCGATCCGACCGGATGAGAAGCACGTGGCCACCGAAGGCTTCAGTTGTGTCAAGGGCTTGAAACAGCACGAGATCTATGGGTCACCCGACCGCCTGATGCACCCCCTTAAGAAAGTGGACGGGAAGCACGTCAGGATCAGCTGGGAGCAGGCTCTCAAAGAAATTGGAAGCAAGGTGCGCTCCCTCACTGGCGAATCGGGAAAGAACTCCATTGGCATGTATGTCGGCACGGCAGCAGGCTTTGGGGTGCTGCATCCGGTTTTTGCACAGGGATTCATGGAGGGCATAGGATCCGACAGCATGTTTTCCAGTGCCACCCAGGACTGCAGCAACAAATTCGCAACAGCCCGCCACATGTATGGCTTTCCTTTCACCCAGCCTTTTCCGGATTTGCAGAATATTGAATGCCTGATCATTGTAGGGGCAAATCCGGTCATCTCCAAATGGTCCTTTCTGCAGGTTCCCAATCCGTCCAAGCACATTCGAAATATCAAAAAAAGGGGAGGCCGCGTGATTGTGGTAGATCCCAGGAAAACAGAAACGGCCCGCATTGCCGAAGAGCATATGTTCATAGAACCGGGTACGGACGTCTTCTTCTATTTGTCTTTTTTGAACGAGATCATCAAAAATCAAGGTGTCGATCAAACAAGAGTCAATATGCACATGAAAGGCTATGACGAAGTGGCAAATCTCTGTGCTGAATGGACCCCGGAGCGAACAGCCGAGGTCACGGGTATCGAACCTGAGTCATTAAGGTCTCTGGTCGGAACCTATCTCAAGGCTGACGGAGCGGCACTGTACAGTTCGACTGGAGTCAACATGGGTGGGCAGGGTGCCCTGGCCTTCTGGATACAGGAAGTGATCAATGCGATTACCGGAAATCTCGATAAAAAAGGAGGTACCCTCGTTGGGCGCGGCATCATGGATTTTTTGCGTTTCGGAGTGAAAAAAGGGCTTTTGATCAAAGACAGCAAATCGCGGATCGGCAATTTCGGGATGGTGAATGATGCCTTCCCGGGCGGCATCCTGGCGGATGAAATACTCACGCCGGGAGAAGGCCAAATAAGGGGCATGTTCATTACCGGTGGAAATCCGCTGATCACTATGGCCGAGTCGGAAAAACTGAAAACTGCCTTCGAGAAACTGGACCTGCTGGTCTGTTTGGACATCTTTCAGAACGAGACATGTTCGGTGGCGGATTACGTGCTTCCCTGCACGGACCCGTTTCAACGACCTGACCTGCCTTTTATCTTTCCATTGATGCTCGGGCTTCAGACCCGTCCCTATCTGCAAGCAACTGAGGCAATGGTTCCGCCCAAAGGGGAACAGAGAGATGAGGCGAGCATTTACATTTCACTGGCCAAAAGCTCGGGTTTCCCGCTCTGGGGCTCGATGGCGGCTCAGAAGTTTTTCGAGACCCTCATGCGATTCAACCGATTGGAAAACGGCCAGCCTGCAGTGCCGCAGAAGTCGATGCTGAGTGCCTTGCTGCGATTGTGTGGTCAGCAGGGTTTTAAGAAGCTTCTCAAGAATGAACATGGCTGGCTCAGGGAGGGTCACAAGGAGAATGATTTCCTGGGAGAGCGTGTATACACCACCGACAAAAAGGTGGATCTCGCTCCAAAGGCCCTGCTAAATGAGATTTCGAGATTACAGGACGTCTTCGAAAAGGAGCTGAACAGGGGAGACTCATTCAAGATGATCACCAAAAGGGCTGTTCAGACCCACAATTCCTGGACCCACAATACCGATCGCATGCTGAAAGGATCAGGGCAGACCAATTTCTTGTATTTGCATCCGGAAGATGCAGACAAGCTCGGGCTTAAAAATGGAGATCTCGCAGACGTGTCCACTTCTTTTGCCACGTTGAGGATACCGGTTAAACAACTGTCAGAGCTCAAACGGGGCACTGTTGCAATACCGCATGGATGGGGTCACCAGGCTGCAAAAGGACTTGAGATCGCAAGCAAGACCAAAGGCGTCAACGTCAATTTGCTCGCTGGTTCAGGACCGGCCCAGATCGACCCGCTTTCGGGCATGTCGAAGCTCACGGCGCTCGAGGTATCCATAAGGGCTGCAGCCGGGAAACAGGCTCCAAACTGGTCAGGAATTTCCTGAAAATGCACGACTTTTACGGCTGATTATTTTCAGTTTTCCTGTATGTAATTTGATTATATTTGCGCATTCAGAGGAAGACGGAATCACAGGATGAAGAATATCAGGAACTTTTGTATCATAGCTCACATCGACCACGGTAAAAGCACCCTGGCCGACAGGCTTCTTGAATTCACCAATACCATCACGGATCGCGACAAACAGGATCAGCTGCTGGACAATATGGACCTGGAGCGGGAGCGCGGGATCACCATCAAAAGCCATGCGATTCAGATGGACTATGAGTTTGAAGGCGAGAAGTATGTGCTCAACCTGATCGACACTCCCGGACACGTCGACTTTTCCTACGAGGTTTCCCGATCGATTGCGGCTTGTGAAGGAGCCCTCCTTATCGTGGACGCGGCCCAAAGCATACAGGCACAGACGATTTCCAACCTCTATCTCGCCCTTGAAAATGACCTGGAAATCATTCCTGTTCTGAACAAGGTGGATCTGCCCAGCGCCAATCCGGAAGAAGTCACGGACGATATCGTCGACCTTTTGGGTTGTGATCCTGAGGAAGTGATTCACGCCAGCGGAAAAACCGGGTTTGGAATCGAGGAGATACTTCGGGCCATCATAGAAAGGGTCCCAGCGCCCAAGGGAGATGAAAATGAGCCCCTGCAGGCCCTGATCTTTGACTCCGTTTACAATTCATATCGAGGTGTTGAAACCTATTTTCGCGTGATCAACGGGGAAATCAAAAAGGGACAACGCATCAAGTTCATGGCCACCGGAAAGGAGTACTTTGCCGATGAGGTGGGTACCCTGAAGCTGAAGCAGACACCCAAGCCCAGCATAAAGGCCGGAGACGTAGGTTACCTGATTACGGGCATAAAGACCGCGAGTGAGGTGAAGGTGGGTGATACC
>JAUIKV010000271.1 GCA_030430615.1 Bacteroidia bacterium | reverse complement strand
CGGCCTCAATGTAACCATTCCATACAAAGAAAAAATTATACCCTATCTCGACGAAATCGACCATGAAGCGCTCCAAATTGGTGCGGTAAACACGATCAAAGTGCTCCCGAAAGGGAAACTCAGGGGGTATAACACGGATGCTTACGGCTTTGAAGCTTCCCTGTCAAAGGCCCTTGTTTCCAAGCACAAATCGGCACTCATACTGGGTACCGGAGGCGCCTCAAAGGCTGTGGCTTTCGTCCTGGACAAACTGGGCCTGTCCTATCGCTATGTCTCGAGGAAAAAGTCAGGTCAGGACGTGCTTTCCTACGCCGACCTCGACAAATTGACCATCCAATCCCACCTTGTTATCGTGAACTGCACTCCGTTGGGAACTTACCCTGATGTCGACAAAAAACCGAATCTGCCTTATATACATCTTGGGTCCGATCATCTTCTTTTCGACCTGATCTACAATCCGGCGAAGACCGCCTTTCTTCAAGAGGGAGAAAATAGAGGGGCTAAGATTTTGAACGGCAGAGAGATGCTGGAAAAGCAGGCGGACCGTGCCTGGGCTATTTGGAATTCCTGATTCGTCTTTTGTATAATTTCGCACTTCACTATTTGCAATTGCTTGTAAATAAAGGCATCTTATTGTTAACACTGTTTTGCGTTTTGCAGGGCTATTAGTATCTTTCGAGACTTTTACAAGTGATATTATTGGAACCTTAAACATGGAATCATGTTAGACGAGAATACAAAGAACCTTCCATCTGAGAAAACGCCGGCTGAAGAAGAGAAAAAAGATCAGAGCAAGGAAGTAAAGGATTCGGCAGAAGAAATTGAGAAAGAAGGAGTTGCTGAGGAGAGCACCACAGAAGCAACCCCAGAGAAGGATGAAACCGATAAGATCACAGAAGACGCTTCCGGGCCCGAAGAGGATGCTTCAAAAGTTTCCGAGGTGGCTGACGAGGCTGTAAAGGAAGAAACCCAGGTCACCGGGGAAAAAAGCGATATCTCAGAGGAAGAAGTCAAGGTGGCACAGGGGCCAGAAGAATTGGTCGAAAAATCGAAGGAAAGCGCGTCTGAGGAATCGGTTAAAATAGAGATTCCCAGAATCCAGTTTGCAAAACTCTCCTTGGATGATCTGACTAAAATTCTCGATGATTTTCTCAGAGACTATGACATTCAGGACATAAAGAACCAGATTGAGGAGCTAAAAACGGTTTTCACAAAGAAATTCAAGGATCTGTTGAAGGAAAAACGGGAGGAGCATGTCAAGAGTGGTGGTGATGAGACCGGGTTCTATTATGAGTCTCCTGTAAAAGGGAAGTTCGATGCACTGATTCGCGAGTACAAGCGCCGTCGCCAACAGTATTACAAGGACATTGAGCGGGAGCAGAAAGAAAATTTGGAGCTCAAGCTGAAGTTGATTGATGAATTGAAAGAATTGATCGATTCGGCCGAGCCGGCTACGATGTACAAAAGCTTCAAGGATTTGCAGGAGCGATGGAGGGCAGTCGGTCAAATTCCGCGTGCCAATTACAACGATGTCTGGAGAACCTATCACCATCACGTCGAACGCTTTTACGACTTGCTTCACCTGAACAACGACTTCAGGGATCTCGATTTCAAACACAACCTCGAAGAAAAGACCAAGCTGGTGGAAAAGGCAGAGAAGCTTGCCCAAGACGAAGATGTCAATCACGCCTTCAAGGAGTTGCAGATTCTGCATCGTTTGTGGAAAGAGGAGATCGGTCCGGTAGCCAGGGAGTACAGGGAAGAGATATGGGGCCGTTTTTCGGAGGCCACCAAAGAGATCCATAGGAAAAGACATGAGCTTCAGGACAGGCTCGAAGAGAAATACAGGGCAAATGTCGATCTCAAACTGGAAGTCATTGAAAAGATTAAATCCATAGATACAAGTCAGATCAATTCTCACAAGCTGTGGCAAGATCAGATCAAGAAACTTGAAGCGCTGCGCGAGGAGTTCTTTGCAATCGGCAAGGTCCCCAGGGCAAAAAGCGATGAGGTTTGGCAGCTTTTCCGAAAGGCTACCAGGGAGTTCAATTCCGCAAAGAATGATTTTTACAAGGGCTTGAAAAGAGGACAGTCAGAGAACCTGAAAATGAAGTTGGAGCTGGTTGAAAAAGCAGAAGGCTTGAAGGACAGCGAGGCATGGGAAGAGGCGACCGAAATCTTCAAAAAAATACAAGCGGAATGGAAAACCATCGGCCATGTGCCTAGAAAGGATTCCGATAAGATCTGGAAACGCTTCAAGAATGCGTGCAATCACTTTTTTGATCGATTGCACGAAAAGAAAAGTGACATCACACAAGAACAGTCTAAGGTCATTGATGCGAAAAAAAGCATGTTGGATGAGTTGAAGACCTTCGTCGAATCGAAAGAGCTAACGATGGATGCCGTTGAGAAATACAGAAACGACTGGCGAAATCAGGGGAGATTGCCCGAAAAACTGCGGCATTTGGAATCCAAGTTCAACAAACAGCTGGATGTGGCATATAAAAAGCTCGGTCTTGACAAGCAGGAATCCGAATTGCTCAAATTCAAAAATCTTATGGATAGCTATGCTGCCTCGAATAATTCGAGAAAGCTTGATAACGAGCAGTTGTTTGTTCGAAAGAAAATCGATGAGATAACAAGGGAGATCAAACAGCTGGAGAACAACATCAGCTTTATCTCAAATGCGTCGGAAGACAATCCGCTCGTTAAAAATGTTTACATGAACATTGAAAACCACAAGAAAGACCTGGAGGGGTGGCAAGCAAAGCTCGACTATTTATTGCGTTTGGAGTATTAAATCATTATAACTTTTCATTTTCGCGAAATTATTGTTCTTTCTCGTTTGTCAAAAGTTATAAAAGTTATTTTTTTCCAATCCTTAGGTAAAACAAGATATCGACTATCTTGTGAAAGATAGCCTGAACCATAATATGCTTCTCTTCTCAGTTTTTGGCCATTTTTCATTTCAATTTCAGCTAAGAATTCGTTTTTCTTGAATTTTAATTCTTCGCCCAATAAACTCAATTTATGGACCGTCACTTTACCGTCATTTCGGGCAGAAACAATAAATTGGACGCCTTCAGGCCCCTTGATTTTTGACATTGATTTTCGGTCACCTCTGAGGTTCAAGTTTATTTCATGACCTCTTTTACTCCAAATTCCACTTTCTTTCCATCCGAGAAGATATCCGGTAGAACCCGTGTAGGGGCCATTCATCACGTTACTCGAATAAAAATTCCCTGAAAGAATTACTTCTTCAACTCCGTCATTATCCACGTCGACGGTAATTCCTCCAAAATTCGATGAAATTTGCATTTCGGGTTTAAGTCCCACCAATGTTAAACTGTCAGTACCTAAATTGAAAAGAATCATA
>JAUIKV010000270.1 GCA_030430615.1 Bacteroidia bacterium | reverse complement strand
CAAAGGTACAAGAGCCCGAGGCCCACCGAGTCAATCCCGGTGATGCCCCTGAAATCCAGGATGATGTGTTGACATCTCATGTCCATAGTCCCGAGGATCAGATCCCCAATACCTATGGTTGATTGTCGATCAAACCGTCCTGTGAAGATGATGACAGTGGATTGATGATTCAATTTTTCGCAGACTTGGAGCATGGAATTTACCTCTTCATTCGAAAAACCACGAAAATGGAAAGTGTTAATGAGTAGAACAATATTCAACCTTTTCCGAATGGTCCTAACAATTAGTCGTTAAGACTAGAGGTAAAGACCTGTGATCTTGCGGAACAACCGACACACAAAGAAGGAACTCCTCATGGAACTGTAAAAACAGGGCGCGGGATACGGGCTATTTCCAGTTGTGGATAATGAGAGGGCCCAGGATTTTAGTACGGGTAACAACCTGAGCCAAACTCCAACCATCGAAAACTCTCCCCACCAACACGAGGTTTGGTAATCAACAATAGATCAAAATTCAAACCGATTCTGTGATAAAAAGAATCGGCAGCAAGCGGACCAAGGAGAATGATAGGCCGAAAACACCAATCTAGAACTAACATTTAACACGAAAACACCTTCGAATACCCTTCCAGGCCATGGGAAAAAACTCGTTTCAAGCTATGGATTTGGTTGGTGCCGGAAACCTGGGTCGGACCAGTTCGAATTGATAAGCCCGAGAGATTTTAAGCTCCATGCACAGGTAAAGACAATCACGCTCCATCGCTCGGAATTATCGTCTATCCAGGGACTAACGCCTTCCTCTTCTCTTCCTATCGATGAAAATCACTTCCTCTCGATAGTTCTTTCACAGAGGGCCAACGAAAAACGGCGTGGCCTTGCAACAACCAACGATAGCCACGCCTCCGAAAACTGAAGTTGATGGAAGATTTGCCCTGCCAGATGTGCCTGGAACGGCACACAACCATACCGGCGAACCATGGAGGACCATGTGAAGGCGATCAAGCATGCTGGTGCGGTGGGCGTGATCATATCTCCAGCCACTCGGCCGCGAATGGCATACACAAAAGACCAGTCAGATCGAAGTTCAGGGACAGCGCCACGTGCCCATCGAGGGATGTGATGTACAGGACAAATCAATGGATCCAAAACATCCATGAAAAATGAATAAGCTATTGAAAACAAATAAAAATTACTCAGAGCTAAGGGCCGTGCACCGATATGGGCCTTCTGCATGGAGTAAGTTTATTTGAGTAATAAGTTTTACCTCTTTCTAGTTTCTAGTTTTTCTTTTTCCTATTTACGATCATCGTTTCCTGCTTTTTGTTCGATTTTTTTCCTTTAATCCCGTTTCCAATCTTCTTAATTTTTTCTTTGAAAGATTTTTCGTCTACTTACTCATGGACTCTCTATCCACGGTTTTTAAAAAAAATTCTTAGGTTTCTATATGTATATGTTACTGGCTGGACCTGAAGGCTGTTCTTGAGGCACTTCATCTTTTTTTACTCGTCCTCTTATCAAAATTAAAAGTTCATCTACTTTTTCATCCTGGGTTCTTTTTGGAGGAGGCTTTTTGTTTCTGTGGTTCTATCGAAATTGAAATTAGCTTGGACTTTTCAATCCTCTCCAAATTTATCGAAGGTAGCTCGAAGGACATCAGAATGAATGGCTTCCTCAACTTGTCTTTCATTTATCATTTTAATCAAACGAAAAGTCTCCTCTTTTTTCGGTTTGATTGATTGAAAAGGGGACAAAGGGAAATCAACGAAAAAACCTCATTAAAGTGGCATAAACAGAAACAAGATCGGAAAATTATGGCCAGGTCTTATTAATATGAGGCATTCTACAAAATGTGCCAATCTGGATCAGCATAGAAAGGCCCGTAAATACCGTATTCGTCGAAAATTTTTCTCGCGTTTTTGGCGTTTTAACTCAAATGCTCTCAAGCTTATATTGATGTTTAACAATAAAAAAATCATGTTGTACCGATGGTAAAAAACAATGACCGTATTCAGCCATTTCAGGAATCGAGCGGACACCGACTGGACACGTAGCGATGAAAATTCATCGAATCATCAACTTGTTACGTGTCAAATACTAAAGGGAATGGAATGTGGCAACACGTTTGCTTTTGCCTAATCAAGTAACGGGCAATGGGAAAAATTCATTGAAAAGTGTCGATCTTCAACACACGGAGGGATTAACCAATGATGTATGTAGATAGCCGGTACATAGACATGGCTCGCAAAAGCGAATTATTACAACATGAGCACGCCATGAACCAATTACGCAGACAGGTGGCGCAACTCTCAAAAGCGGTTGCTTGGGAATTGGAACAACATCACTCCCATCTCAAGGAACTCCAGAAGGTGGAAGAAACTCTTACTGGTAAGAGCCAGCCCACACACTCTACTCAGCCGACCTTGGAGCCAACCCCTTTTACGACGGGCAAATGGACTAAACAGCGGAAACACAATCACCGCTCTCTTCGAAAACCAGCAGCCGAACTCGTCGGATAGGTTCTCCCTGCCCTAGGTTTATCGCTTGACCCACGGAATTTCCGTGGGTCATCTCTTTTTCTTCTTCAGGTTCATTTCAAAGCCTAATAGGCAAAAGCTGTAATCACGCTCATCACTCAGCCCCCAAACAAGTTACTGTATTGGCCTACCTCGTTCCGATATTAATGCCCATTTTCAATTCGTTAACGTAGGGACTCTGATAACCGCCGTCGGAGCCCTGCAAGCAGACAATTGGGTGGGACAAACGCTTGCCGATAGCACCGACTATACCTGCCTACAAATCGCTCTCCCTCCAGATTCTCTTATATTCAGACACCAATACGATTATTCGGAGGAAACCCCGTCATGTGATGCATTCGATGGGGAGTCGTCGGATGACCGCTGCACCCGAATCATGAACATCTGCGGTTCAACCAATTCCAAGTCATGCACATCACGCAACTTTGCAATACCGTTCAACGCCGTGGCAATATTTCCATCCTGGCTCCGAAGCCATGCGGCATGAGGTGCATAGGAAAGTGATGCATGAATGACGAAGCCGCAGGCTTCTATGTCTGGTTGCCGATCCACGACGGGAACCTGGGACCGGAAACGAATAAACACGTTGCCGGACGGCACCCCTTGCGGACCATTGGGCTCAAGACGATAGACCGGTGTCAGAATAAGCTCGGAAGAAAACCCTGACAAAGCAGGCACCTCACCTCGACACACATTGATAACCGGATCATCAAAAGAGTACAACACCGAAGCGGTCAAAGCCGGAGGCACCGGCCCATGGACCGCAAAGCAGTCAGATTCACGAACATAGACACGGGACAAGGCTTGGGCTTCTACCCTCACCCTTAGAGGAAAGTCAGAAAACGGATCCTTCAAGGCCATTAG
>JAUIKV010000269.1 GCA_030430615.1 Bacteroidia bacterium | reverse complement strand
TATCGGTGGGTTTTACAATGCTCAGGGGTTCCAGGGTGTCCCTTATGCTGCTTCCCGCCGCTTTTCTGACGTGAACAAAGATGAATTGATGTGAATCGGAAATCAGCATGGCACCATTGCACTTTTGACGTATTATTCTTTCGCCATTTCAGCGTAATATTTGTAAAACAAGGGTATGGTTTCGATCCCTTTTAAGTAGTTGAAAATTCCAAAATGCTCATTCGGGGAATGAATGGCGTCGCTGTCGAGCCCGAATCCCATCAAGATGGTTTTGGAATTCAGTTCTTTTTCGAAAAGTGAAACTATAGGGATGCTTCCTCCCGACCTTTGAGGGATAGCAGGAACGCCAAATGTTTCCGAACAAGCTTTGTTCGCCGCTTTGTATCCAATATTGTCGATGGGAGTTACGTAAGGGTGCCCTCCATGATGGGGTTTGACTTCTACATGCACCCCTTTAGGGGCAATGCTTTCAAAATGGTTTTTAAAGAGCTCCGTGATCTCGTCCGGGTCCTGATCGGGAACCAATCGCATTGAGATTTTTGCGTAGGCTTTGCTTGGAATCACCGTTTTGGCACCTTCTCCCGTGTATCCTCCCCATATTCCATTGACATCCAAGGTCGGTCGGATAGAGTTGCGTTCATTGGTGGTGTATCCCTTTTCTCCAAATACGTCTTCAATTCCTATGGATTTTTTATACTCCTCCAGGGAAAATGGAGCCTTGGCCATCTCGTCACGCTCCAGCTGGCTGAGTTCAATTACCTTGTCATAAAAACCTGGAATCGTAATGTGGTTATTCTCATCGTGAAGAGAGGCAATCATCTGAGCCAGTATGTTAATCGGATTGGCAACGGCCCCTCCGTAAAGTCCTGAATGAAGGTCGCGGTTCGGCCCGGTAACCTCTACTTCCACATAGCTCAGGCCCCTGAGTCCGGTATTGATTGAAGGCTGTTCGTTGCTGATCATACCGGAATCCGAGATCAGGATCACGTCATTGCTCAATTTCTCCTGGTTTCTTTCAACGAACCATTCGAGACTGCAGGAGCCCACCTCTTCTTCTCCTTCGATTATGAACTTGACATTGCAAGGCAAACTATCCTGTTTGATCATGATTTCAAATGCTTTCACGTGCATGTACATCTGACCCTTGTCGTCGCAAGCACCTCTAGCGAAGATGGCTCCCTGAGGATGGATATCGGTTTTTTGAATTACCGGTTCAAAGGGTGGCGAGTTCCAGAGTTCAATGGGATCGGCCGGTTGAACGTCATAGTGACCGTAAACCAGAACGGTAGGAAGATTATCGTCGATAATATGCTCTCCGTAGACTATTGGATTTCCGGGTGTTTCACAGATCTCAACTTCCCTGCATCCCGCTGCAGACAAGGCCTTGGCAACCGCTTCTGCTGTCTTGATGATGTCTCCTTTGTAATTCTGATCCGCACTGACGGATGGAATTTTAAGGAGTTCGACAAGTTCGTTGATGAAACGTTCTTTGTTCTGTGATATATAGGTTTTCGTATCGGTCATTTAGCCTCAATTTTTCAAAAGAACAAATATAGTCAAAAGAAACCTGCTTTTTTTATATTTGATCATAGCCTGGGCCTTTCCAAAATCGAATTAAATGAATTGAACAATATGAACTCGAGAAGATCATTTCTGTATAAATCAGCGGTCTTAGGTTCAGGCCTGATTCTCTCACCACAAATGGCCATTTCCAGTTTTTCAGATGAAGAAGTATTAAAGGTTGGGCTCATTGGGGTCGGACTTCGTGGCACCAACCATTTGAAAAACCTTTTGCTGCGGGAAGATGTGAGCATCAATGCCATTTGTGACATTGATCCGGTTAGAGTCGATCTGAACCTCGAACTGATCCAGAAAGCGGGGAAGAAGAAGCCCAGGGTATATGGCAAGAATGATTACGATTACCGGAATCTGCTCGAGCTTCAAGAAGTGGATGCGGTGATCATTTCGACTCCCTGGGAGTGGCACGTGATAATGGCCGTTGATGCGATGAAAGCGGGCAAATACGCAGGCCTTGAAGTGTCTGCGGCAACCACCATGACAGGATGTTGGGACCTGGTAAAGACCCATGAGGCCACGGGAACCCATTTGATGATCCTGGAAAACGTCAATTACAGACGCGATGTCATGGCTGTACTTAACATGGTCAGACAGGGAATCTTTGGTGAATTGATGCATTTCCGATGCGGTTATCAGCACGACTTGAGATTCGTCAAGTTCAACGATGGGAAAACGGCCTACGGCAAGGGCGCCGAGTTTGGAGAAAAGGGCATTTCTGAATCCAAATGGAGGACCCAATACTCCCTCGACCGAAACGCCGATGTATACCCCACACACGGACTCGGACCGGTAGCTGTCATGTGCGACATCAACCGGGGCAATCAATTCGTGTCATTGACCTCTCATGCCACGAAGAGCCGGGGTCTGCATAATTATATAGTCGAAACGGGAGGAAAGGATCATCCCAATGCGAACCTGGAATTCAAGCTTGGTGACATTATTACGACAACCATTGACACTGCCAACGGAGAGACGATCCTGATAACCCACGACACCAACCTGCCCCGACCCTACTCCCTGGGATTTCGAGTTCAGGGCACGAGAGGGCTCTGGGAGGTTGATGGAAACCGCATGTATATTGAGGGTGAGACTGAAGCCCATAAATGGGAGCCGGCGGATTTTTGGTTGGACAAGCACGATCACCCGCTGTGGGGAAAATTTGGCGAATACGCAGAAGGATCCGGCCATGGAGGAATGGATTTTTTCGTATTGAATGCGTTTGTAGAGTCTGCCAAGCGAAAGATCGCCCCACCGATGGACGCCTATGATGCTGCGGCCTGGAGTGCCGTGACCCCGCTCTCAGAGCAATCGATTGCACAAGGAGGGGCTCCCCAGAAATTCCCTGATTTCACAGGAGGAAAGTGGAAGACGCGAGAACCGTACCCCTGGATCAAGGACACATATTAAAAAAAATCAGTTTTGGTTGCCGATGTGTGGATTTGCTTATTATATTTGCAGTCCTATTTTAAGCGGGCGTGGTGAAATTGGTAGACACGCTAGATTTAGGATCTAGTGCCGCGAGGTGTGTGGGTTCGAGTCCCTCCGCCCGCACAGAAAAAGCCCTTCGGTAAGAAGGGCTTTTTTTATGACTCTGAGTCGGCTTTCCAAGTTACGTTGGTGAATTGTTATTTGTATTTCTTCACCCGGTCATCGTCAATAGCCCCATTCCAGTTCAGTCCGAAAGCAAAATCGTAGGAATTTCCGTTTTTGTCTGTATATGGGTTAATGTCTCGCGGCACATCTTCAAATTGTTCCTCCACGGTTTTCATGTCTGCCGGCATTTGAAAGGGCAGGAGGGCGGAAGGTTCTGATTTCCCTGAAATAATATCCATCAAAGCTTCATCCTGAACAC
>JAUIKV010000268.1 GCA_030430615.1 Bacteroidia bacterium | reverse complement strand
GACCCTATACCATCTCAAATTCAAAAAGCATTTCAAAGCTGAGCACGGTGCTGCGGGAAGTAAAAACAGAAGCACGGGAAAGGACGGAGAGGACGTTTATGTAGATGTTCCGCTGGGCACAGTGATAAGAGACGGGGAAACCCAGGAGATGCTTTTTGAAATCACGGAAGACGGTGAGCAGCTGATCCTGTGCGAAGGTGGCAAAGGCGGCAAAGGCAACTGGCACTTCAAATCGGCTACCAATCAGACCCCGAGATACGCCCAGCCCGGACTCGAGGGACAGGAGGGCTGGTACCAGCTTGAACTGAAACTACTTGCGGATGTTGGTCTGGTCGGATTCCCGAATGCTGGAAAATCGACGCTGCTTTCGGTTCTGACTTCAGCCAAACCCAAAATTGCCGACTACGAATTCACCACGCTGAAACCCAACCTGGGTATCGTTGAATACAGGGATTTCAAAAGTTTTGTCATCGCTGACATACCTGGGATCATTGAGGGAGCGGCAGAAGGCAAAGGACTTGGCCACAGGTTCCTGAGACATATAGAGCGAAATTCCACCCTGCTCTTCCTGATTCCGGCAGACAGCAAGGATATCCGAAAGGAATACAATATCCTCCTCAATGAATTGAAAAAACACAATCCAGAATTACTGGACAAGGAAAGGCTTCTTGCCATCAGCAAAT
The DNA here is from genome assembly GCA_030430615.1 of Bacteroidia bacterium. Classification (GTDB taxonomy): domain Bacteria; phylum Bacteroidota; class Bacteroidia; order Flavobacteriales; family Flavobacteriaceae; genus Lutimonas. The sequence goes on along the minus strand of JAUIKV010000268.1, from coordinate 2,756 downwards.
CGGATCTTCTGGATGAAGAACTCGAAATGGAGTTGAAAGCGGAGCTGCCCGAGGACATTCCCCACATCTTCATCTCCTCGCTCTCCCAAAAAGGCCTTGTCGAGCTTAAAGACAAGCTCTGGGCCATGCTCAATTAACTCTAGTCTCTCACTTCAAAAAGTCCGGACAGCAAGTTGTCAACACTGAAAAACAGCATCAGGACAATAATCAGCAGGATCAGCAGGATTATTGCTCTTTTGTAATTGGGTTTCTTTCTTTTTATGAATTTGGTTTCCGTCATAGCGCCATAACTTTATCCATCTCTAAGTTACCCAAAACGGTTTCAAATTCAAAGTGATTCCGTATGTTTTGTAGCCCTTAGCATTTCTCTTTTTCCGGGTGGGCCAGGAAGTCGCTCAACCTCAAACCCAACAGCCTGAAGGGCCCTTCTGACGCTTCCTTTGGCCGAGTAAGTGACCAGAACTCCTTTATGGTGCAAAGCCAGATACATTTTTTCAAATACGGATTCCGTCCAGAGCTCGGGCTGCACCCTCGGACCAAAAGCATCAAAATAGATCAGGTCAAAGTCATCCGTCACGTTGAAATCAGTGAAAAGACCCTTGATTTTTTTCAACTCAAAACTTTCGTCGATCACAACAATGCTGTCCCATGGACTCTTGTGCAAGGTCTCAAAAAGCGGTTCGGACTCCTTGTGGCCCAGTGCAACCGGATAATCCAGTTCCCTGGCGACTTCTATTGAAATCGGGTAGGCCTCAAGTCCGCGGTAGTGAACCTTCAAATTTCGCCGATGGGCCTCCAGCCAGGTGATAAAACAATTCAAACCGGTGCCGAAACCCATCTCCAATATCCTTACTTCAGAACCCTCTTCAAACAGATCCAGGCCGCTTCGAATAAAAACGTGGTAAGCTTCCTGCAGGGCCCCATGACGTGAGTGATAGGTCTCGTCAAATTCAGGAAGGTAAAGGCTTTTGGAACCGTCTGAAGTTTGAATGATTTTTCTCTCCATTTCAAGGGATTTGAAGCAAAGGTAGCCAAATAAATTCCGTGGTGCCAAAGCACTATTTGAGCCATATTGACTATTTTTGTCTAAAATTACAAGAGGATGAGTTTCGAAGTCAGCAATACGATTCAAATCGAAAGAGCACATCAATCAAAGATCAATGAGGTCGACTTTGACAATCTGCCATTTGGCAAGATTCGCAGCGACCACATGCTCATATGTGAATTTTCTGATGGTAAGTGGAACCAGCCCAAGGTGATTCCTTACCAGGACATCAGCCTGGACCCGTCGGCTAAAATCTTCCACTACGGACAATCCATATTTGAAGGGATGAAGGCCTACAAGGATGAGCAAGGCAGGATTTGGCTGTTCAGACCCTTGGAGAATCAAAAGAGGCTCAATATTTCTGCAAAAAGACTGGCAATGCCCGAGCTCCCGGAATCCTATTTCATGGAAGGTCTCAGCGCCCTTTTAAAAGTTGAGAAGGACTGGATTCCAACGACGGCAAACAGCTCGCTTTACGTTCGGCCATTCATGTTCGCTTCGGGAAGTGGTTTTCACGCTTCACCTTCGGATGCTTACACTTTTGTCATCGCCTGTTCTCCATCGGGACCTTACTTCGGGGGAAAGATCAAAGTGCTGATCGAGGAGAAGTACGCGCGCGCAGCGAACGGTGGAGTTGGATTTGCAAAAGCAGGAGGAAATTATGCCGGCCAGTTCTACCCGACCAACCTCGCCATAGAAAAGGGCTATCACCAGGTCATCTGGACGGATGACATCAAACATGAATACATAGAAGAAGCCGGTGCCATGAACATTTTTGTCCGCATAGGGGACAAACTGCTCACAGCACCCACAAACGACAGGATCCTGGACGGGGTAACGCGAAAGAGCATCATCACCGTGGCTGAGGACATGGGGATCGACGTGGAAGTCCGAAAAATCAAGGTGGATGAGCTGGTCGAGGCCCACGGCAAAGGGCAACTGAAAGAAATGTTCGGTGCCGGTACGGCTGCTGTGGTCTCACCGATTTCTGGGTTTGGTTATCAAGACAAGGACTACGAGCTTCCAGAATTGGAGAATTACTACGCTGATGCCCTCAAAAAGAAAATAACCGATATACAGTACAATCGGGATGAGGACAAGTTCGGCTGGCGCTACGAGGTCAAATAGCTTTCTTTAGAATCGCCTCAATGTCGGGCTTGAAATAATTCGGTCCCTTCATGACTTTGCCATCTTCCCGGTAAATGGGCTTGCCATCATGACCTAGTTTGCTCATGTTGCTGCGTTGAATCTCTTCGAAGACTTCTTCGATCTTGTACTGCATGCCGTGCTCCAGGATAGTCCCGCACAGGATGTAAAGCATGTCACCAAGCGCATCCGCAACTTCGATGAGATCCCCGTTTCGCGCTGCCTCCAGGTATTCTTCATTTTCTTCGGCCATCAGGTCGAACCTCAGCTGAAGCTTTTCTTCAGGAAGCGATGCTATGGGTTTGTGCCGAACTCCCAGCCCAAAGGCCTCATGGAAGTCCTGAACTGCTTTTATTTTCTTATTCATTTCTCAAAAGAATTTAACTAGGATTCCCGGAGGCAACACACCTATCAACCGGGCTATCAATCCCCAGCGTCTAGTGATGTAAACTCTCCTTTTCTTTTTCTTTATCCCTGCGTAAATCTGTCGGGACGCTTTGTCAAGCGGAGCCATCCAAAAGGTCTCCCCGGTGATGATATCTGTGTCGACGTATCCGGGTAAAAT
>JAUIKV010000267.1 GCA_030430615.1 Bacteroidia bacterium | reverse complement strand
AGAAAATGGAATTCACCAATATCGGCGCCAACGAGGAGATCAGAACGGTCATCAAGGATGGTTTCGAGATCCACGACGGACACCCGACCTTCGACAAGACCTGGACCGATCCGATGAACGCGAAGGCCTACTCTGAGGAGCTGGTGAAACACACCTACAGGGATGGATGGTCATTGCCAGACATGCCTGCATAGGTTCTGCACAAGTAATTGATTAGTAATTTAGATAAACACAATTGAGTTAAAATGAAGAAAAGAATTTTTTTGATGGCCTGCGGAATAGCAGTGTCATCTATGGTAATCAGCTGCAATACAGCGAAAAAAGAAGCTCCGGCCGAAGCAGAAGAAGCTGTGGAAGCCGCTGCTCCTGAAGTTCAGGAGGCAGCAGCTCCCAACACGCTGACAGAAGCTGAAAAATCCGACGGATGGGTCCTGCTTTTTGACGGAGAGACTTCCGAAGGATGGAGAGGATTCAAGAAGGAAACATTCCCGAAAGGTTGGGAAATCGTTGACGGAACCCTGCACATGATCGGTTCGGGCCGTGGAGAGGCAGGAGCTTCTGACGGTGGAGACATCCTCTACGACAAGGAATTCCAGAATTTCACCTTGAGCCTGGAATGGAAGATTTCAGAAGGAGGAAATTCAGGTATTTTCTACCTGGGACAGGAAGGCGACCATGACTTCATCTGGAAGACAGCCCCTGAGATGCAGGTACTAGACAATGACAAGCATCCGGATGCCAAGTTGGGTAAAGACGGAAACCGCCAGGCAGGTTCACTTTATGACTTGATCCCGGCCAAACCTCAGAATGCCAAGCCTGTTGGCGAGTGGAACCAGGTGGAGATCACTGTTTACAAAGGTACCGTTGTGCACAAGCAAAATGGTGTGAATGTGGTTGAATACCATCTCTGGACTCCTGAGTGGAACGAATTGGTAGCCGGAAGCAAATTCCCAGGTCTGAACGAGGACTGGGCCAATGTGGCTTCAAAAGGCTTTATCGGTCTTCAGGATCACGGTGACGACGTTTGGTTCAGAAACATCAAGATAAAAGAGTTGTAATCTGTTTTGAATTATTTTGAAAAAGGCATTGACTCACGGTCAATGCCTTTTTTTATTGCTCACTCGTGTCGAGTTACGGAGTGAATGGCATATAGATATCGGCGCGCCAATCCAGCTCGTCCCCTCCCATGTTGGGGTTGTTGAAAAAGACTTCGACAGGCTTCTCTTCGAGTTCAATGCCTTTTTGACGGGCATAGTCGAGTAGTGCGTACCAGGCCCTGTCTGAGCTTATATAGTTGCCGTTGTATGTGGCTTTTAGATATTTCCCTCCCTCGAATTGTTTAAAGGATACAACCCCATCAGTAGGCAGGCTGTCTTTTTTTACGATCGGGTAGCAGAAATTGTACTTTAGAAGTTCTTTTTCCTGGTCCCAGAAAGTAACTTCCACGAAGGGCATTCCATTCAGCTCTATTTTGTTCTCGAGAAGCACGTTGCTCAGGAGCGAATAATTCTGCATCATGCCCAGCGCTTTCTCCAATTGCCCATTCTCAATGGTCACATAGGCACAATAGATCGGTTCGAGCGAAGCCTCACCGTCAATGTGAACCTTGAAACTGGCCAGGTGCTCCTTTAATTTCTCATTGAAATCGAGAATGGTATTCCGTGAGCGTCGTTTGAAATCCGTTTCCGAAAAAAGATTTGCTATTCGAAGCAAGCGATTCTTTTCTTCCAGGGAGACTCCAACTTTAATGCTAGTCAGGGAGTCGTTTATCCGGGTCAATTTCCAGTCATATATAAAAAGACTGTCGTTAAATTCGAGTTCCTGCCAAAGGCGGCTGTTGTCATCGATTTGTCGGATATCAGAATTGTCCATCGAGCGACTCCAGGTTTTCAGGGTATGCTTGATGGTTCCCGGAACCGATTTGGCCTCCAGAACAGCAACAAAGTCATAGGGCTTTAGAAATAGGAGCCATGCCAAAGCTCCCAGGAGAGCCAGTGACAGTATGCCGAGGATTTTCTTCATCAGATTGGAAATGCTTTGTCAGATCAGCTCTTGTTGATCATGTCTATATTTTCAACCACAAATTTTCCAAGATCCCTTCCCTGGTCCAGGCCGACTTCAATGGCTGCACGATAGTGAATGCCTCCGTACATTCGACTGATCGCAGCTTCCGCGGATGCCTCATTGAAGGAGGAGAAGCTTCGTACGGGCAGTCCATAGGGCAGCTCTGTGTCATCATCAAAGGCAAAGTTCTCCCCGAAGATATCGGTCAGGGCGATCGCAGCTGCTCCCGAAGCGACCGAATGACCACTTACGTATTCCGGGAAGGGAGGTGTCTGAAGCACCGGTTTCCAACTGTCATCAATGTGCTCGTTGATCAAAGTCTCCGGCCGGATCAGGTTGCTTCTGTATTTTTCATCCCAGCAGCTGATAAAGGCATCGGCTATCGCAATCGAGGTTTTCGTATAAGCGTATACCGTATCGTCAAAATCGTAGTCACTCTTTTTGCAGGCGATCTTTGTTATCCCGATCCAATGTGCCCCAGGCGTTATCTTCTTGGTGGCGAACATAAGGTGTCCCCTGGTCACCGAGACATAAGGATTGCAGTCCCAGAACTGGGCCATGGCCACTTCATCTGATTCATCACCTTTCTCGGTAATTTCCTGGCTGATTTTATAGACTTCGATCAGCTCCTTGTAAAAGTCGGAATCTTTTTCCAAGCTGAACGGGGGCGGTGGGGCAGGCTTGAACTGGGCTGCAGAATCGATCACAAAGGGTCTTATTTTGTTCCAGTGGGGCTCAAGTCCGTCCATGTAGGAGGGAGGCGTGGGCTGCCATCTGGAAGGGTCATCCGTGTCGACCGTGAATTTAGACATGGTTCGGGTCTGCTTGTAGTTGTCTTTGTCCATCCATTGGGCGACATGTTCGGCTACCTCCAGACCATAGGCTTTCGAGGCTTCAAACTCCTGCGCATTGACACTCTCCCAAACCCCATAGAGGCTGTCCCTGTATGCGATCATGCGATCTTCTGAGAAAATGAGACGTCTGTTGAGATCGATATGCGCGATCAGGGCAGCAAGCTGAAAGTTGATTTCTTTTCCATCACCGGGGCCTGGAATATTCACCAGGCCGGTGAGTTGGCCGCTCAGTGATTTATACTTGTTGTTTTCCTGCGCAATTATCTCATACGCTGCTACATTCGGATAGGCAAAAACACGACTCGCCACAGGGGGAGAGAATATGTCGTGGACCATGATCTGGCCTACTTTGTCTACCGATTTGTGATAATCATCTGCGGTTATGATCAGGGGAGTTGAAGGTTTCGAACAGGACGCAATGATTGAAATCGCCAGGATCGAGAATAAACTTGCTCTCATGATTTTATTTTTGATTTGTTTCAGTAATTTTCGGATTGTTTCGTTTGTCTATTTGATACACCTCAGCTGCCTCACTGTTATAAACCACGAGTA
>JAUIKV010000016.1 GCA_030430615.1 Bacteroidia bacterium | reverse complement strand
CGGATGGTCCAGGTCAACAATCGGAGTGCCGATGACTGTCACGTGCAAATGGTAGCTGTGGCCGTGGATATTCTTGCACTTTCCATCATAGCCGTACAAGGCATGAGCCGTTTCGAAGTCAAAGTGCTTTGTGATTCTTATCTTGTTCATGTTTTCCGAATGCTAAATAACCTCCAATTCTCTTCCCACCTTGATAAACGCCTTCACAGCCTTGTCAATATGCTCCCGGGTATGAGCTGCGCTGAGCTGAACCCGAATGCGAGCCATGCCCCTCGGGACTACAGGGAAGAAGAACCCAATTACATAGATCCCTTCTTTAAGCAGGGCATCTGCCATATCCTGCGACAGTTTTGCGTCGTAAAGCATGACGGGAACAATTGCCGCATCTGCACCTACCAGATCAAAACCGGCTTCCTCCATTTTTTCTCTGAAATAACGCGTATTGGCTTCGAGCTTATCCCTGAGTGTGGTGTCATTTTCAATCATGTCAAATACCTTGATCGATGCCCCCACAATGGCAGGTGCCAGGGAGTTTGAAAACAAATAGGGTCGTGAACGCTGCCTCAAAATCTCAATGATCTCTTTCTTGCCTGTCGTATAGCCCCCCATAGCTCCGCCAAGAGCTTTTCCGAGGGTTCCGGTCACGATGTCTACCCGCTCCATCACATTCTTCAATTCAACCGTCCCTCTGCCCGTTCTTCCTATAAAACCGGCCGCGTGGCATTCATCGACCATGACCATGGCGTCATACTTGTCAGCCAGGTCACAGATCTTATCAAGCTGGGCCACAATGCCATCCATCGAGAAAACCCCGTCGGTCACGATGATCTTAAATCTATGCTCTTCCTCATTTGCTTTTATCAACTGCTTTTCCAGGTCCTCCATGTCATTGTTCTCGTAACGGTACCTGGCCGCTTTGCACAATCTTACTCCGTCAATGATCGAGGCATGGTTCAGCGAATCCGAAATTATGGCGTCCTCCTTGGTTAGCAAAGGTTCGAACACCCCGCCATTGGCATCAAAGGCCGCCGCGTACAAGATCGTGTCTTCAGTTTTGTAGAAGGAGGCTATACGCTGTTCGAGTTCCTTGTGAATGTCTTGTGTTCCGCAAATGAATCGCACCGACGACATCCCGTAACCGTGAGAGTCCAAAGTGTCTTTGGCCGCCTGAATCACCTCAGGGTGATTGGACAGCCCCAAATAGTTGTTTGCACAAAAATTGATCACCTCTTCGCCCGTCGAAATTTTTATGACAGCATCCTGAGAGCTGGTAATTATCCTTTCGGTCTTGTACAACCCCGCCTCTCGGATCTCCTGAAGCTCCTTGTTCAATTTGTCTTTTATCCCTCCGTACATATCATTGATGCTGTTAAATGAAACGCTTCCAAAATCGGGTCCAAAAACCCCGCTCGGAATCTAGCAAAAGTAAGAAAATATAGAGATTAAAAGCTCGTTTTGCTATTTTTGCTCCTTAATTACCGTATATGTCAAGAGACGAAAACCTGAAACTGAAATGGGAGGATATCCAGCGTGATGTTTCCCAAAAATTCGGAGGTGGAGAAATCCTCGATCTGGATTCGATCATATTTCTCATCGGGGTTCAGGAGCTGGGGAAAGGTTTCAAAAAATTTACGAAAGACGAAAAGGTCAACGTCATGCATATCGCTGTCTGCAGACTTCTCGAGCCCTTTGGCTATTACGAGTTTGATTTTTTTGACGATGATGGATGGCCTCACTACAAAGCCCTGGATAAGCTGCCGAATCTGAAGCCCGGTGAACAAACAGTCCTGATGAAGGAAGCGGTGGTTATGTATTTTGAAGAGCCCGAACATGAAACGGGAGCCCTGAACGTTCAGGAGACTTCGTAGTGCTTTCCGGGCAGTTCTCGAATGTGGCCATACAACTCGAGGCGCAACAGGGTGGATAAGACATCCTTGATCGGGAGCTTGCAAATCTGTGACAGATGATCTGCCTGGATCTTTCCGTGCTTTCGAATCGCGTCGAACAATTCCTTTTCCTTCCCATCCAGTGAAACGAAATCTTCGGTTCGTTTGCTGCATTCGCGAACCGGTTCCCAGTTCAACATGTAAGCGAGGTCCCCGGCATGGGTCAACATGGATGCCCTGTGCGTTTTGATCAAATGGTTGCAACCCACACTGAACGGATCGGAGCTTCTTCCTGGTACAGCAAAGACCTCCCGGTGATAGGAGGATGCGAGATCCGCTGTAATGAGGGAGCCTCCTTTCTCAGAAGACTCGATTACCAGGGTGGCCTCAGACATGCCGGCTATGATTCGGTTTCTCCTGACGAAGTTCTGTCTTACAGGAGGTGTTCCCGTCCAGAATTCGGTGAGCAGGGCACCTTCCTCAAGCATGCTCAATGCGGTTTTGTAATGCGTCCTGGGATAAATCCTGTCCAACCCATGAGCGAGCACCCCAATTGTTTTCAATCCGTGCTGCAATGCGAGGCGATGAGCCAGGATATCCACTCCATAAGCGAGTCCGCTAATGATCACAGGGTCGTATTTCTCCAGCTCCGAGAACAATCGCTTCATGAATGCAGCTCCATGGGAGGTCATCTTGCGCGTTCCGACGATGCTGATGATGTGCCTTTTTCCCAGGTCCAGTTTTCCTTTGTAGAACAGGAGCAATGGTGCGTCCTCACAATGCCTGAGCCGCTCAGGGTACTCCAAATCAAAAAAAGAGACCTGCTTAAGCCCGTATTTCTGAATTATTTCCAATTCTAAACTTGCCTTCCTGTATATGCTTTTGGCCTTGAGATTGCGAAGCAACTTCTGACCAATGCCTTCCAATTCGAGCAACTGCTTTTCTTCTGCCGACAAAGCCGCTTTTGGAGATCCAAAATGTTCGATCAGTTTCCGCGCAACCTTGCATCCGATTCCATCAACCGATTGCAACGCCAACAAGTAATAAATCATATCATTCTCCATACCTGTAGTTAAAAAGATTGTGCATGCTATTGTTAATAATTTAGAAAAGGCACTTGTAAACGCACTTCAAATTTTTTTAGATTTGTTGAGGTAAAACCAAACTCCCTTAGCTTGAATCTGGCCAATTACATCTGTGATCTGCTGTACCGTTACGAATGCGTAATCGTGCCTCAATTTGGAGGATTCGTCACCAATGAGAAATCAGCAAGGCTCGATAAAAGCAGGGAAACCTTGTACCCGCCCTACAAACAGATCACATTCAACGGTCACCTCAAGAACAACGATGGCCTTCTCGCCAATTACATTGCCTCAGTCGATAAGATTTCTTACGACTGCGCCCTGAATTACATCAAGTTCGAGATCGAGTCCTGGATGGAAAAGCTCCGTGATGAAGATTTGAATCTCAGTGGTCTTGGCACTTTCAGCTGGACAGATGGAAAATTGCACTTCGAGCCCCAGAACAAGACGAACTACCTTCTATCTTCCTTCGGTCTGTCAAGTGTTCCGGCACGCGACCTTTACGGTGCTGAAGAAACCCAAGCCCCAGAAGAAAAAGTGCTTCCACCGGTTATCCCACTGCAGGAGAAAAAGGCGCCCAACTATCTCAGGTACGCAGCTGTTTTCGTGATTGGCCTTTCTGCAATTGGCTTTGGTGCCAAGATGTACAACGATTACAGAACAGAGCAATGGGTAGCTGAGGCACAGAAGCAGCAGAAACAGATCGAACAGAAAATAGAGAATGCGACTTTCGTAATTTCCAAACCACTTCCGGCCTTAAAGCTGGAGCTCAAGACGGAGAAAAAGAGCTTTCACGTCATTGCCGGGGCATTCAGGGTGCCTGAGAACGCAGACCGGAAAGTGTCGCAGCTCCTTGAGCAGGGTTATGAGGCTAGAATCCTGGGTGTGAATCGTTGGAATCTAACCGTTGTTTCTTATGGAAGCTATAAAACCCGGGATGAGGCTTTGAGGGAGCTGGACTCCATTCAAAAGAATGTTGCCAACGATTCCTGGCTGTTGATTCAGGAGTTTTAATCCCCCTTTTTTGTTTATTTGGCGTATTTTTGTGGCTTAATCATAGGCTTTTCCCATGCAGAGCAAACATCCCATTGACTCGATAACAACCCTGACCGACCTTGTACTTCCCGGGGAGACCAACCCTTTGGACAACCTTTTTGGCGGGGAGCTTTTGGCCAGGATGGATCGGGCTTCCAGCATAGCGGCAAGAAGGCACTGCAATCGAATCGTCGTGACGGCATCTGTCAATCACGTGGTATTTTCAAAGGCGGTTCCGGTGGGCAGCGTGCTTACCATTGAGGCAAAGGTCTCAAGAGCATTTCGATCTTCGATGGAAATCTTTGTCGATGTTTGGATGGAAGATCGTGAATCAGGTGAGCGAACCAAAGTGAATGAAGGGATCTACACATTTGTAGCTGTGGATCGCACGGGGGCCCCGGTAAGGGTTCCCGAACTTGTTCCTCAAACCGACCTTGAAAAGGAACGTTATGCAGGAGCTCTCCGCAGAAAACAACTCAGCCTTGTATTGTCCAAGAAAATGGACCCACACGACGCCACAGAGCTGAAAGCTCTTTTCACTTGACTCCTGTTATGCGAATCGCCTGAGTGTACGCTCAATTCCGGTGAGATAAGAGCTTCCGAAAAGGACCAGGTGAACCAATGTCGGATAAAGATTGTGCAGCTCAAGACGCTCCTGCCAGCCTTCTTCAAGCGGCCGGATTTCGTTGTAGCTGATCAAAAACTCTTCGTTGAATCCTCCAAACATTCGCGTCATCGCAATGTCGACTTCCCTGTGGCCGTAGTAAACTGCCGGATCGATAAACACCGGCTCACCCGCCCTGTCGAACATCAGGTTGCCAGACCAAAGATCTCCGTGCAACAGAGACGGATTCTCCTCCGGGATCAGTTCAGGCAGGCGTGAAAAAAGCGATTCGAACTTACCCAAATGGCTTCTTTTGAGCAAGTTTCTCTCACTGGCCTTGCGAATCAGGGGTTCCATCCGGTTTGAAATGAAAAATTCGTTCCAGCTATTGGCTCTCCTGTTGATTTGATCCAGGGAGCCTATATAATTGTCGTGGTCCAATCCAAAAGTTTCATTTGTCTTGAGATGCAACGTTGCCAGTTGCCTCCCAAACCTCTCCCATGAAGCACTAGTAGGCCTTCCCTCTTCGATAAATTCCAGGATCAGAAATTGATGAGTACCCTCCGCAAAGCTCATCTGAACTCCCGGCACATTGCTCCCTGCTAATTCGAGCAAACGAAGCCCTTCAGCTTCCTTTTCAAACATATCGGGGTATATATCTTTCGAATTGAGCTTTAATACCAAGTCTTTGGAATTGGCCAGGCGAAGTCTGAAAACCTGATTGATGTCGCCACCTGTGAGAGGTCTGACTTCAAGCAAGGATTCTCCGAGCCATTTTTCAATGACGGCTTCAAACTGCATAGAAACTCAAATCATTAAATTTTGTAAACCCATTCTTCAGGGTTCTGTCTGTGAACCTCCTTGAAGAGGACAAAGGCAAGGATAGTCTTGCCGGTCGTTTTGTCGGTATGGATCCGGCCAATCTCCTGCTTGGTTCTCACCTGGTCTCCTTTCTTGACCGTCACGTTGTCCAGGTTCTTGTAAACCGAGATGTAGTTACCGTGCTGAACCAACAGCGCTTTCTTATTACCGGGAAGAACCTGTATGGCAAGAACGCGCCCATCGAAAATCACCCTGGCATTGGCATTCTTCTCGGTTGCGTAGAACACCCCATTGCTTTCGATGGTAATTCCTTTGAGGGTGGGGTGTGATTGTTTTCCATACCTTCTGACGATAACCCCTCGTTCAACCGGCGATGGCAGCTTGCCTTTATTCGAGATAAAATCCTTTTCGAGTTCTTTGGCCTCCGGAGTCAAAGCAAATCCGGAACTTTTAACAGAAGTGCTTTTTTTGGAGCTGGCGATTGCCTCCGCGATCAGCTTCTCGATCTTACGGTCAATCTCTTTTTCTGCCTTCTGCTTCTTCTCTATCTGAGCAATGTACTTTTTCTCCTCGTTCTTGACGGCCCTGACCATGGATTCCCTTGAGGATTTTTCTCGCGCTATGCTGTCTTTCTCTTTCTGATTTTCGACCAGCAGCATTTCCTTCTCAGTTCTGGTCTGGATCAAATAGTCATTCAGGTTGTTAAGCTTGACAGTCTCAATTTTTATCTCTTCCCCCTGCCTGGCCCTGTAATCGGCGTACTGCCGGATATAATCCAGCCGCTTATAGGCTTGTAGAAAGTTTTCAGATGACAGGACGAACATAAGCCTGCTGTTCTTGGCTTTGCTTTTGTAGGATTGCACGACCATGTTGGCATAGTCCTTTTTCAGGCTTTCCAGCCGGTCCTGTAGCATGGCCACTTGCTTTTCATTTTCTTCGATCTCCAAAGTGAGCTGTTTGGTCTCCTCATCAATCGTGTTGATCAACGCGGTTCGGACACCAATTCTCTTGACCAGGTCAGATAGGTCTGACAGCAGTGTTTTTTCTTTCTTTTGGGATTTAAAAAGCAGGGTATTGATCTCCTTGATCTCTTTCTGGAGCTGAAGCCTCTGTTTTTCAAGCTCCTGCCTGCTTTGAGAATAGGAGACCACAGGTAAAAGAAGCAGAAGAAACAAGAGTAAAATGATGCGCCGAAGAACCAACTCCGCAAAGGATTTTGAGAATTTAGACATCATTTCGCTAGAAACTATCATTCCAATTCAATATTACTGTAGCCCTCGGGCATTTGAAAGGGGAATTTCAACGGGACGTCAAATTGAACGCTCTTGTAAATCACGTCGATTACGGTTCTCTTTTGTTGACCCACAGCTGTGATCAGGAACCCTTTGGGAAACAAAGATTCACTAATTTTATCAAAATCACGGTACAAAATTGTTAAATTTTGATCTTTTTCAGGTTGCCTGAGCTCTTCTTTTGAAATTTTAAACGTCGACGGATCCAAATAAAAGTAGATGTCAAACATGGGGTTTCTCCTCTTGGGTTGAAGCTCATACTGATTGTTGACCACAGAAGAGACGTACTTGTCTCTTTCCAAATTTAGCAGAGACTCCCCTAAAAATAAACTCTGCACTTTCATGAAGTCAAAATCTGTTCCAAGCCACTGGCTGATAAGTTCAAAATTTCCCCGAAACGAGGTTTTTGAGATTTTCTCATAAAACTCCACTTTGTTCTTTGTGATTCTGAGTTTTGCAATCGGAAAGCCCAATTTGGAGAAATTGATCCAAATAATGGAATCTTTGACCATGCGGAGGGAAGCACTGATGTTGGGTAATTCCTGCGAGCCCCTGTACTTGATCGACATCGAGGCTTTGATGCGCTCTTGCGAAAAGGAGGCTTGTTTGTTCTTTTTTACGAGGGCACGAGCTGGCAAATAGCTGATCTCGCTGTCTTCCACTTTCGCACTTTTACAGGAGAAAAGAACCACCAACGCCAAAGTTAAAACCCAAGCCTTCTTCATGATTGTTGCTTGATTTCCTGGGCTTTGTTAAAGTATTCGGTTGCTTTTTTGTTGTCGCCCATGGCTTTGAATGCCAGGCTCAACTGCTCCATGAACCTAAATTCCATTTCAGGATCATCGATGAGATAATCCAGTCCTTCCTGCAAGACTTCAGCTGCCTCAGCATTCTTTCTCAACTGAATAAGTGCCGTACCCTTCATCAGATAGACAAATGGTTGAGCAGGGAAGAGTGAGAGTCCCTCTTCGCTATGCTTTAAAAGATCGAGGAACTGTTTGGTCTTTAATTCCCGCTCCAGGAGGGGAACCAGGTTTTTGTAGGACTTATCTCTTTCAAATGCCTCCAGCAGCGTCTCGTTCTTCGAGGTGGGGCTCGCCATCAGCTCGCGTTCATTCTCCTCATCGGGAACGACTGAATCAGAAGGGTCAAAGGTTGTTGCTGGGCTTATTGCCCTCGCGTCTCCCTGCTGGAGGAGGGATTCCTTCAGGGCAATGAGACCCTCCGGAACCTTGTTCTCCGCATCGAGCTTCTTGAGCAGACTCACCGCCTGGTCAATCTCTCCTGATTTGATGTAAAGTATTATTAGATCCGCCTCTTCCTCCGGATTGAGCGCAATGATTCTCATCTGAACCACAATGGCCCCGTCATAGTCATTCTGCTTTGTCTTGATCTCCTTCAGGTGACGCAGCATGTAGATGTTTTCAGGCTCAAGCTCCAGGGCCATCTTCGCATAGTACTCGGCCTCGGTATACTTGAATTGTAAGCTGTAATTCTTGGAAAGCTCGAACAGAACCGCACGGTCCTTCTTGTCAATGTCGTGACAGGCCTCCAATGCGTAGATCGCCTTGTCGTAATTGCCTATGGCTTTCTGTGCCAAAGCTTCAAAAAAGAAAGTCTGAAAATTGATGCTCTGTTGTTCAACCAGCATTTCCTCCGTAGAGACGACGTCCTCCTGGGCCGAAAGAACAGAACCTCCGTGAAGGAGAATGGTCCAAACTAGTATGTTTCTCAGGAAGACGGGCAAAACATGTAATTCATTTCATTATTTCAGTTCCGAATAGTCACCAATGCTGACCGATTTGAAATTTCCGTCGAAATGAGCATGGTTTCCTATCATAGCGCCCTTCAGATCGGCGTTTTCAATCTTCGTATTGGTTTGGATCAGTGAATCGACAAGAGTCGAGTTCTCCACGGTGCTGTTATCCCCAATGGAAACCCCGGGCCCAACGTTTGAGTTCTTCAGGATCACGTTTTCTCCGATGTAACAAGGCTCTATAATTGAGGAATTCTCCAAATATACCGTTTTTGAAACTAAGTCCTGACCCGCTTGCAGAGCAAATCCGAGTATCTTCGAATTCGTCTCAACCGTTATCTCTTTGTTTCCGCAATCCATCCATTCACTCACTTCACCGGGAACAAAGCGCAATCCTTTCTGTTTCATGTTCTCAAGGGCATTGGTCAGCTGATATTCCCCTTTTTCTTTGATGTCGTTGTCCAAAAGGTACTGGATCTCGTCACGAAGCACCTCGCCCTGTTTAAAATAATAGATTCCTATGATTGCGAGGTCAGAAACAAAAGTAGTCGGCTTTTCCACAAAATTCGTAATGATCCCATCATTCAGTTCCACAACACCGTAAGCGCTTGGCTCCTCAACCTGCTTCACCCATATCGCACCATCGGCAACAGGATCCAGTTCAAAATCAGCTTTGAAAAGGGTGTCAGCGAATGCCACCACGCAGGGGCCTTCGAGAGAGGTCTTGGCACATTGTATGGCATGAGCCGTTCCAAGAGCAGTTTCCTGGACAAAAACCTTTCCTTTAGCTCCCATTCCCTGAGCAATCTCCATAAGTCTGTCCTCTGTGTCAGCAGGAAACGTCGGGCCGATCACGAAGGCAATCTCCTCTACTTTTTGATGGACGACTTCAACGATGTCTTCCACCAGGCGCTGTACAATGGGTTTGCCGGCGATGAGGGTTAACGGTTTGGGAATAGTGAGTGTATGTGGACGCAATCGAGAGCCAATGCCGGCCATAGGAACGATAATCTTCATTTGAGATTTTTTATTTTTTAACGAGCAAATATACATAAAATTGCAGGAGACCTCTTTTCATTGAGGGTAGAGAAAGGCTCCTTTTTCCCGGGTTGCGTGAAATTCGATTCCAAGGGATTTGCAGGTTGCTCTGCAACGTGAGACGAACCCTTTGTCATTCGAGCCGTCCACAACCACGTTCCCCGGTCGAATCTTCGCAAGGAGTCTCTCGAGGTTAACCCTGGGGGATTTGGAGAAAACAACAATGTCAAGATGAGTTTTGATTGAATCAAGAAAACTCATTGAACCCATCTTGATCTCCTCGTTTAGAACGCAAACTAGTGAGCCTTTTACATAAAACAACTGAGCCGGTTTCAAGGCGCATACTGTATCGAATTTTACCTTAAAATCGCCTGGGAGCTGAGCTGAATACTCTTCTAAATTCTTTTCCCATCTTTCGGAGAGACTGTTGCAATTCTTCAATTCGAATTCGGAGCCATTTCGCCTGACCACGAGTGACCCACCCCGCTGATGAAATACAATAAGCTTCTCGTTTCTGATCAAACCGACTCTTTCGTGAATCCATAAAAATTGCATACATAGCAAACAAGCTCCAGATGCAAAGAAGAAAATTGACTTTCGTTTTAAGTATCCCGTAAAGAACAGGAGCAGCCCTGTCGATGTCAAGATTAAAAAAGAAAATGGGAAATAGACTCCCTTTAAAATGAGCTCTTCCATTCCTCCAATCCATTCTATTGTGTTGTTGATCAGCTCCAGCCAGTACTGAAATGATTTTTGAACGATCGCGGGTATTTTGAAGAAGGTCGATGCACCGAGTACGGAATAGCCGAAAATAAGCGTAGAGCCCAGCACTGGCAGCAGAATAAGACTGCTTATCAGGAACAATCCCGAAAATTGATTGAAGTAGTAAAGGCTCAATGGCATGACCCCGAGCTGGGCAGAACATGAGACAAGGATCAAGCCCAAAAAATATGTTTGAATCTTTGATGCCCCTTCTTTTAGGCTTTTTTTGTCTTCAAACAAAAATGCTCCAACAGCGATTCCTGCAAGGGCCGAATAGCTCAACTGAAACCCCAGGTCAAACAGAAACAACGGGTTCATAATCAGCAATATGAATGCCGAGTTTACCAGATTATTCAGGAGGCTTGTTCTTCGATTCAAGGCATATCCAAAGGTAAGCAAGGTGAACATACTGACCGCCCGTATTGCCGAAACTGCCATTCCCGTGACGAGAGCGTAGCCCCAAAGACCGAGCAAGATCAAGATCACACGAAGAGCCTTCCCTTTTCTCAAAAGAATCAAAGGGCGGGTAAGAAACACAAGAATTAGGTGAATTATCCCAACGTGAAGACCTGAAATGGCTAAAATGTGCATCGCTCCGGCCCCCTTGAAGTGGTTCAAAAGCTCTGCCGGTATCTCATTTCGGTCTCCAAGGAGCAGGGCCTTTGCTACAGATAGTTCTTCGGGTTCTTCCAAAACGGTTTCCAGGATTCGTTGCAAATTCGAGTTGAGCTGGATTGCGCTGCTAATCAAACCCGTCTTTTTTCCTTGTTTCAAAACAAACTCTCCAGGCCTAAGGTACAATTGATTAAAAATGTTCTTCCTTGAAGAAAACTCTTGGAAATCAAAGGCCCCGGGATTCATGGGAGTCCTTATCCTGTAAAGCTTGTTTCTCGTCCAGATGGTGTCTCCATAAGAGAGGTTGTTCTCCATTGTATCCGCCTCGAATGTTAGATATATTTTGCCTTCCACAGGCATGCCTCCCAAAGACAACACCTCGGCATGAAACCTTTGACGCTCCATTTTTTTACTGATTCTTCTCTTCAGAAGAACTCTCACCAGATCATTCGATCTGTAAAAGTGACTGAAATGATTTTTATTGAATCTCGGGCTTATGCGCGATGTCAGATGAGTCCCCAGCAGCAGAAAGAACGCCCCTGTCATCAAAAAGAAGCCCGGAGAAAAAGCAAAAGTCCTTTTCTGACGCCAATGCTCCGAGGTTAATAACATTAAAACGCAAGCCAATAAAATCAACAATCGGCCCGGGGAGAAATCAAAAAAAAACCGATCAGTATTCCTGAAGAGAGGAAGAAAGTAAAATGGAATGGAATCTGCCTGGGGTCCGACACGACAATGCTTTACCGTTTAATTGTTTTATTTTCGCAACCGTAAACATCGAGCTCCTTGTCCTCACAAAAAATTTCATTCCGGAAGATCAACAATCTGGCCATTCCGGCAATCGTCTCAGGAATAGCTGAACCGCTTCTTTCAATAACCGACACGGCTGTTGTCGGCAATATTGAGATCAACCCGACTGAGGCGCTTGCAGCCGTAGGCATAGCTGGTTCTTTTATCTCGGCGATTGTATGGATCCTGGCACAAACGCGTTCTGCCATTTCAGCCATCGTGGCACAATACCTGGGGGCAAAAAAAATCGATCAGATTCACAACCTGCCGGCACAGATCATCTTTATAAACCTCCTGCTGAGCCTGTCGATTTATTTGGTTACGGTTCTGTTCACACAGGAGATCTTTGAACTGTACAACGCCTCTGGTCTCATTCTCGATCAATCGGTTTCGTATTATCGGATCCGTGCCCTGGGTCTGCCACTGACATTATTCGTGTTCTCAATTTTCGGTGTTTTCAGGGGTTTGCAGAATACCTTCTGGCCCATGGTGATCAGCATTCTGGGGGCCGCATTGAACATTGCACTCGACTTCGCTCTCGTCTTTGGTGTCGAAGGCCTGGTCGAGCCGATGCATGTTGAAGGGGCCGCATGGGCGAGTGTTATTGCCCAGGGCTTTATGGCGATCATGGCGCTTTGGCTCTACCTGAGAAGAACACCCTTCAACCTGACCCTCAGCCTGCCATTAAATCACGAGATCAAACGGCTGCTTTCGTTGAGTCTCAATTTGATCATTCGGGCCCTTTCACTCAACATCGCATTGTACATGGCCAATGCCTATGCCACTGGCTACGGGGCTAACTCGATCGCTGCCCAGACCATCGCCTTTCAAATCTGGCTCTTCTTTGCCTTCTTTATAGACGGATACTCCAGTGTGGGCAACATCATGTCTGGCAAGTTTCTCGGCGAAGGGAATTATGCCATGATCAACCGTCTGAGCAAACAGCTGATTGCCTACACCCTGGTCATCGCCTTGATCCTGGATCTGGTCTGTTTGATCTTTTACAAACCTCTTGGGCGCCTCTTCTCCCAGGATGCAGAGGTTCTTCAATTGTTTTCAAGCATTTTTTGGATCGTCTTGCTCATGCAGCCTATCAATGCCATTGCGTTCGTCTTTGATGGAATCTTCAAGGGAATGGCCAAGGCAGTGGCTCTCAGAGACACGCTTCTTGCAGCCACATTCCTTGGGTTCGTGCCTGCCCTGCTCATCGGAGATTACTTCAATCTCGGCCTCTATGCCATTTGGATTGCCTTTACCGTCTGGATGATTTTAAGAGGCGGCATACTTCTTTATCTTTTCCGTTATCGGATCATGGCCGGTCGATAATTCTTGATGACCTTGGCAAAATGACTTTGGTCACATGACAATTGTTAGCCTTTATCTTCCTATTAGACTGTAATTTTACGCCCAATCCATATTCAATTTATCATGAAATCAAAGCCGTATATCTTATTTTCAGCATTCTTCGCCTTCTTCTTGAATCTAGAAGCTCAAACATTGTCCCCCTATATTATGGTCGGTGAGTCAGATCTTGACCTGACAGCTAACGAGCAAAAGGTGACATCCGCGTTGCAGGAAAAAGGTTTCGATGTCATTGGAAGCTATAACGCCGAGGGGAATCAAACCCTAAAAGTGATCGTCTTCACACGACAAGACCTGAAAGACATTGTGATCCAGGTTAAAGACCGTGGAGCCCTGGCTGCAGCGCTCAAGGTAGGTCTCAAATCGGATGGGCCGGGTACCAAGATCAGTTACCTCAACCCGGAATATCTTTTCCAGGCCTATCTCATGGACGATTACGACAAACACGCTTCCGGGCTTGCTCAGGTTGCAAATGATGTGAAGAGCGCCCTCTCGCCGCTGGGTTCTGAAAACAAGGGCTTTGGCGGAGGATTGACAGCTGAAGAGCTCAGGGAGTACCACTACAAGATCATGATGCCTTATTTTACTGACCCAGTGGAGCTGGAAGAATTCTCAAGTTTTGAGGCAGGAGTCAAAATGATCGAAAAGAATCTCAAAGCTAAAAAAGGTGAGACGCTGTGGGTCTATAGCCTAAAGTTTCCCAGCGATAAAGTCGCTGTTTACGGGATAGGACTTATGAACGAAGAGGAAGGAGAAAAGCATTTTCTTCCAATCATTGGAGAAGATCATTTGGCGGCCATGCCATATGAGATTATTCTACAGGGAAATACTGCGACCATGCTGCATGGACGCTACAGGATCGCCCTGCACTGGCCCGACCTGACCATGGGAACATTCACCAAGATCATGAGTACTCCGGGAGACGTTAAAAAAGTCATGAAAGAGCTCTGCAAATGATGATCCGGGTGTGAATCAGCTGTTCTTTATGATGAGTTTGGCTGTTTTTTCACTTGCTCCTTTGCCTCCGAGCTTCTGTTCGAGTTCGTAATAATCATCAAAGAGCTTTTCACGGTGCTTGTGATCGAGGATCTTGAAGAGCTCGTTCTCGAGGTTTTCTTCATTGAGCTCATCCTGGATCAGTTCACGTACCGCCTCGCGGTCCAGAATGAGATTCACCAGGGAAATGTATTTGACATTTACAAGGAGTTTGCCAATCTGATAGGAGATCTCACCTCCCCGGTAGCAAACAACCTCGGGCACCTTGAAAAGAGCAGTCTCAAGAGTCGCTGTTCCGGAGGTTACAAGAGCAGCACTTGAAACCGAAAGAAGGTCATAGGTCCTGTTGTGAACCATGGCGACATTCTCCTTTTTGAGAAAGGTCTCGTAGAATGATGTTTCCTGACCCGGAGCTCCCCCAATGACAAACTGGTGGTCCGGAAAACGGTCCACCATTTTAAGCATGACACCCAGCATCTTGGTGATCTCCTGCTTTCTGCTTCCGGGCAGCAAGGCGACAATCGGCTTGTCGCTTAAACCATATTCTTTTGAAAAAGCCTCAAGGTCGACAGGTGGACGATTGGCAATGGCATCCAGCAGGGGATGGCCTACAAAATGAACAGGATAATTGTGCTTGTTCTCGTAGAAGTCCTTTTCAAATGGCAGGATGACATACATGTGGTCGACATCCCGCTTGATCTTTTTAATTCGATTTTCCTTCCAGGCCCATATCTGGGGTGAAATGTAGTAGTGGACGGTTATGCCTTTTTTGTGGGCAAATTCGGCAATTCGGAGATTGAATCCCGGGTAATCGACCAGTATTATCGCATTCGGTTCATATTCCAGGATGTCCTTTTTGCAAAACTTGATGTTATTGAGGATAGTTCGCAAATTCATGATCACCTCGGTGAAACCCATAAAAGCCAGATCCCTGTAATGCCTGACCAGGGTTCCTCCAACGCTTTGCATGAGGTCTCCCCCCCAGAACCTGAATTCAGCATGGGTTTCCTCCCGTTTAAGGGCCTTCATCAGATTCGACGCATGCAGGTCTCCTGATGCCTCACCGGCGATGATGTAATATTTCAAACCTTCCTATTTAAATTAAAGAAACTGGCTTATCAGAATTGCAAAAGCGACTACAAAACAGGCCAACAGAACTCCTCTGGCCCTCAGATCCTGTTTCTTTTTCAGAAAAACAAAAAACACAAACAGATTCGGCAGCGCTGCAAGCCCGAGCACCTTCCCGTAAAGATCCCCTTCGCTGATTATTTTAATGGTTTCATCGAATCCATACGGGGATACAAATTCGACGTAAACGAAAAATCCGAAAAACGTCGCCAGCAGCCCTACCAGAAACCCGATGATCAATTCTTTTCTGTTCTGCTTTGTCATGGTTTCAAATTAGAATTCCCAGGAATTCAATGCCTGGATGAAATGATGGGCCGTCAGATCAATATGAACCGGAACTACTGATATGTAGCCATTTTCAAGGGCCCAAACATCCGTGTCCTCGCCGTGATCCATCTTGACGAACTTGCCGGTAAGCCAGTAGTATGGCTTGCCCTGAGGATTCATCCGCTTGTCGAATTCTTCTACCCAATTGGCCCTGGCTTGCCTGCATATTTTAATTCCCTTGAAAGACTCTTTGCCTAAATCCGGGAAATTCACATTGAGAACGACCCCATCCGGCAATCCTTTGTCCAGAACGTTCAGTGCAATTTTTCGAACTTCTTCTCTCAAGGGTTCAAAATTGGCTTCCCAACTATAATCCAGCAGAGAAAAGCCAATCGCAGGTATCCCTTCAATTCCAGCTTCAATTGCGGCGCTCATCGTTCCTGAGTAGATCACATTGATCGAGCTGTTGGAGCCGTGATTGATTCCCGAAACGACCAGATCGGGTCTTCTGTCGAGAATCTCACTGATCGCCATCTTCACGCAATCGGCCGGGGTTCCTGAGCAGCGATATTCAATTTGCGCCCCATCATCGAGAGAGACTTTGTCACAATAAATCGTCGAATCTAAAGTTATAGCATGACCCATCCCGCTTTGCGGGCTGTCGGGTGCAAGGACAACCACTTCGCCAATTTCATTCATTACTGAAATCAATGTGCGAATTCCTGGGGCAGTAATCCCATCGTCATTGGTGACGAGGATAAGTGGTTTTTCTGGCATTTTTTTTGATTGGATAACAAAAATATGACATTTTATCTTGACAGTTAAGATTTAACGTTTAACAATTAATTGTGAAGGAACCACGAGTTAAATAACTACTATTGTAGTTCAAATTGCTGATTTTTCCAGACATTTGTGGTTTATGTTGTGTATTGACATCCATTTGACGCCCGATTTTGCTATATTGCTCGGGCTGATATGACAAGCTGAATACGTATTATGAAAAATATTTCCCTCTTCTCAAATAGCAAACTCAAGTTTATTTTACCGGTCCTGATTGTAGCGGGCATGCTTTTCGGTTTTCGAATGGCCAACGAGCCGGATCCTGAAAAAGACAAGATCCTCATCGGTTTGGTTCGTTATGCACTGAAACAAGGGCATTATGAGCCACATCAGATCAATGACGAATTCTCAGAAAAGGTTTTTACAGACTTTATTGATCAGCTGGATCCTTACAAGCGTTTCTTCCTTCAAAGCGACATCGAGGAGATGGAGGCATACAAGCATATGATCGACGACCAGATCAAAAGCGAGGACCTCTCGTTCTACAATGTTGCTGTAGATCGTTTCCTGCAGCGTGTTGAGGAGTCGAAGTCGATTTACAAAGAAATTCTTTCCAGTCCTTTTGACTTTGAAAAAGACGGGAGCTTTGACGTGGATTATGACAAGAAGCCTTTTGCCAAAAACAGAGCCGAATTGATCAAATATTGGCAAATGCAACTGAAATGGAGCACTTTGTCAAGGCTTCATGAGAAAATTGAACTACAGGAGCAGATGGCCAACAATCCGGATAAGGCAGACTCCGAATCTGAAGAGGCAATAGAGGAAACTGATATAGAGCCTGTTGAGATCAAAACCTTCGAAGAGCTCGAAAAAGAGTCCAGAGAAATGACCGAAAGCAGCCTGGATGACATCTATGAAATGATGGGCGACCTGGACGATTCCGACTGGTTCTCCATCTTTTTGAACACGATGACCATGCAGTTCGACCCGCACACGAACTACTATGCGCCAAAAGAGAAAAAGCGGTTTGACCAGATCATGGCCGGAAAACTGGAAGGCATAGGAGCCCGTTTACAGAAAAAGGACGATTACACAAGGGTAGCAGAACTGATTTCCGGAGGGCCTGCCTGGCGAGGTGGTGACCTCGAAGTAGGGGATCTCATTCTCAAGGTGGCACAGGGAGACGGCGAACCCGTCGACATTGTAGGCATGCGACTGGATGACGCCATTGAGTACATCAAGGGCGAAAAAGGCACCGAGGTGCGACTTACTGTCAAGAAAATAGACGGATCGATCGAAGTTATCTCGATCATTCGCGACATCATCGAATTGGAAGAGACTTTTGTAAAATCCAGCGTAGTCGAGATAGACAACAGAAAATTCGGGGTGATCAACCTGCCCAAATTCTACATCGACTTCAACGAGAGAAATTTCAGGAACTCAGCAACCGACATGGAACAGGAGATCGAGCGTCTGAAAGCTGAAAATGTCGAAGGTCTTTTAATTGACCTTAGAAACAACGGAGGAGGATCCCTGAAAACAGCCATCGAGATTTCAGGTTTGTTCATAAGTGAAGGGCCTGTGGTACAGGTGAAGTATCGTGGGGAAAAACCCAACATCCGATCCGACAAGAACAAGAAAATTCAGTGGGAAGGACCTTTGGTAGTGCTTGTCAACGAACTGAGTGCCTCTGCTTCAGAGATCTTTGCCGCAGCCATGCAGGATTACAATCGCGCTGTGATCATCGGAAGCAAACAGTCTTTTGGAAAGGGTACCGTTCAGAATGTTTTGCCATTGAACAATTATTTCAAATACCCCAAGGATCTTGGAGCCTTGAAAATGACGATTCAGAAATTCTATCGAATTAACGGGGGATCTACTCAACTTGAAGGTGTTGTAAGCGACATCGCCATGCCAGACAGGTACACATATTTCGAGATTGGTGAGCGAGATGAGAAGAATCCTTTGGACTGGGATAAGATTGAACCAGCCGAATACACGCCAGTTGATGTTTACGAAAATTTCCACACAGTGGTAAACGACAGCAAAAAGCGCATTCAGGACAACCCGCACTTTATCATCATTGATGAAAACGCCCGTTGGCTGAAAGAGGGTCGGGATGATACAACCGTTCAGCTCAATTACGAGAAATACAAAGCTGAGCTGGATCAGAGAGAAAAGGAAAGCAAGGCTTTTGAAGACATCGGCCTGTATGAAAGCACCCTCGACTTCAGGTCTCCGAAATACGAGCTGGCTTTGGTCGAGCAAGACTCTATACTGGCCAAAAAAAGAGAGATTTGGCACAGTAACCTCAAGAAAGACATCTATATGGAAGAAGCGCTAAACGTGCTCTCCGAATTGAAGATGAACAACAAGAACCTTCTGGTCAAGAATTGATTTGAAGGACCTCTGAAGGCCCCCAGTTACAGTTTTGTTTCTGGGGGCTTTTTTATTGCACGGGCAATCCGTTACCTTTGACCAAGTAATACGTTAGTATGAGCTCGCTGAGTGTTGATTTCAAACAGCATCTGAACTTGCATTTCCCGGAACTGTTGCATGGCCGGTCTGTCCTGGCCCTGTCAGGAGGAGTCGACAGCATGGTCCTTTGCGAGCTTCTCCTGGAGAATCAAATTGATTTTTCTGTGGCTCATTGCAACTTTCAGCTCCGAGGCCGAGACTCAGATGACGACCAGAGGTTTGTCGAAGAGATGGGCCTAAAAAAGGGTCTCGAGGTTCACTGCAAAAAATTCGAAACCAAAACGTATGCAAAGGAGCGAGGGCTCTCAGTTCAAATCGCAGCTCGTGAGCTTCGTTACAACTGGTTTGATAAACTCCTTGACAAAACCCAGGCAGATTACCTGGTAACGGCTCACCACGCAGATGACAACCTTGAAACCTTCCTGATCAATCTCTCGCGCGGAAGCGGTTTGAAAGGTTTGAGGGGCATCCCGGAACGAAATGGGAGAATCCGTCGCCCACTCTTGAAAGTCTTAAGAGAGGGTATCGAAACCTTCGCCAGGGAGAAGAAAATAGCGTGG
>JAUIKV010000266.1 GCA_030430615.1 Bacteroidia bacterium | reverse complement strand
CGCATGGAGTCGGTGATGGCTATGGCCAGACCAAAGATGAATGTTCCCCAGACGATGGCGATTTTTTCTGTCACGTCGAAAAAGCTGAAATACGTTGTCGGATCGAGGGTGTTTTCGGGTAGCAGTTTCGAATAGGTTGATCGCGACAGAGTTTGAATCGCACCGAGCACCAAGCCGATGAAACCGCTGATGACGTAGAACTTGAGCTGAACGTTCGGATCATCCTTATCTAGATAATAGGCACTTAGGCTGGCCGCCGTCCAAATCAAAATAGTGATCTTCAATGCGCTAATGTTCCCTATCTTTTTGGACAGCCTTGAAAACAAATAGGCACCCAGAACACCGACCAGCTGGATGACGATGATGGTCAGGATCAGGCTGCTGGTGGACAGTCCGATCTCGGTTTTCCCGTATATGGTAGCCAGCAATATGATCGACTGGACGCCCACGCTGTAAAGAAAGAAGGAAGTCAGAAAATTGAGCATCACAGGGCGATCCTTGAGTTCATTGACTACCTTTTTGAGTTCCTGATAGCCTTTGAAAATATAATCCTTGTCGGGCTTTCGGTTGTGCAGGTTGTATGGAAGGCGCCTGAAAGTCAACTGAGCAAAGCCCATCCACCAGATGCCAACCGTCAAAAAGGAGATCCTGGGTGCCAGACTTGGGTCAGTAATTCCATACCACTCGGGCTTCATCACCATGCTGAGATTGAAGATCAATAAAATAACCGAGCCAATGTATCCGTAGATGAATCCCAATGCGCTTGCCTCATCCTGCTGATCGCCGTAAGCTACCTCGGGCAAATAGGCATTGTAAAAGACAAGGCTCCCCCAAAATCCTATACTGGCAAGTACTGAAAACAGGATGCCGACCCAAAGCGTTTCCACTCCTTTGAAGAAGAACAGGCTCATCACAGAAAGCGAGCCGAAATAACAGAAGAACTTCATGTAGGTCTTCTTGTTGCCCACGTAATCGGCGATTCCTGATAGAAGCGGAGAAATAAAGGCGACAATTAGAAAGGAAAGGGAAAGAGCATAAGTGTAGAGCGAAGTGTTGTTCACTTCAAAGCCCATGAAATTTACCAATCCGGAGTCGGTCTCAGTAACTGTTTCGTAATAAATTGGGAATACTGCAGTGCTTATCACCAATGAATAAACAGAATTCGCCCAGTCATAGAAAGCCCAGCGATGGATTAATTTCTTATCCCCTTTCAGGTACATGGTCAGCTTTTTGATTTGCGGCTGAAATGTACAATTTTTTGGTTGAATTGCTTAGATTTGTCGATCTCAAACCACTTCTTTTGGCACAGAAAAAGTCAAATCCGAATGCTTCTTTTGAAATTCCGGCCAAAGTTCTGCTTGCCGGGAAAGTGCTTCAATTCTTCTCCAAGGATGCCGCGACAAACTTCGTGGCCCGGCTTTTTGCAACTCCCCTGAAATTCAATGCGCCGGAACGCGAGCTCATGATGCGCGACAGCGCTAAAAAAGAAAGACTTGTGCTTCCTTCCACGGGGAAAGAGGTCCAGGTGTATGTATACGGCTATTCAAAAACCCGGGTTCTGCTTGTCCATGGATGGGCTGGCCGGGGAACTCAGTTGTATAACCTGGCAGACAAGATCCTTGAGAATAAAATGATGGTTGTCAGCTTTGACGCACCTGCCCACGGACTTTCCGACGGCAAACGAACCAATATGATCGAGTTTATCGAGACCATCAAGATGGTCGAAAAAAAATACGGCCCCTTTGACTCGGCAGTAGGTCATTCATTTGGAGGCATGTCCCTTATCAACGCGGTTGTTGGAGGGTTCAAGGTGAACAAGCTGGTCACGTTGGGAGCTGACAATTCGATCCCTGAGATTTTCGACTATTTTGTTGCGAAAATGGAGCTCAAACCAGATGTCGGCCGCCGTCTTCAACGTCTTTTTGAGAAAAAACACAACCTCAGACTCGACCACTTTACGTCTGAACACCAGGCGAAAAGGATTAAAATTCCGGTTCTGGTCATTCATGACAGCGAAGATCGATTTGTACCTGTAAGCAGTGCCGTATCCATACGTCAAAAGCTGCAGAACGGGGAATTGTTGATTACCCATGGACTGGGTCATCACAAAATTTTCAAAAATCCCGATGTTGTTCAACGAGTAATTGAATTTTTGCAATGAGATATTTTGTATTGATTGTAAGCCTAATTTTAACGCAGGCCCTGCCCGCACAAGAAAAATCAGCAATGGACGAAAAAATCGTGAAAACCGAAGCCGAATGGAAAGAAATTCTGTCTCCCGAACAGTACTATATCCTCAGGCAAAAAGGAACCGATATGCCGGGAGAAGGGGGCTATACGAAACACTTTGAAAAGGGAACGTATCACTGTGCTGCCTGTGACGCTCAACTTTTCGAGTCAGGAACAAAATACGAATCGCACTGTGGCTGGCCCTCTTTTGACGATGCCATTGACGGAGCCGTTGAGTATTCTCTGGACAAGAGCCATGGGATGATCCGAACCGAGATCACCTGCACCAGATGCGGTGGACATTTAGGTCATGTTTTTGACGATGGTCCCAGGGATACCACAGGAAAACGTTACTGCGTAAATACCACTTCACTGCGTTTTGTCAAGTCCTGATTCTTCGACCTAATTTCCTATCTTTGCCAGCTCAAAGATTTGAGTTGTTTGATAATTGATTTGGAAATATGTTCAACAATCTTAGCGAAAAATTAGATAAGGCGTTTCACGTCCTCAAAGGGCACGGCAGCATTACTGAAATCAATGTAGCCGAGACGCTGAAAGAAGTGAGAAGGGCACTTCTTGACGCCGACGTAAACTTTAAAATAGCCAAGAACTTCACCAATACGGTCAAGACCAAGGCCATGGGTCAAAACGTGCTCACTACGCTCAACCCCAGCCAGCTCATGGTGAAGATCGTGAAGGATGAGCTGACTGAGCTCATGGGCGGCGATACCGTGGGCATCAATTTGAAGGGTGCTCCAACGGTGATCCTCATGTCGGGACTGCAGGGTTCAGGTAAAACAACCTTCTCAGGTAAGCTTGCCAACTATCTCAAGAATAAGAAAACGAGACAGGTTCTCCTCGTGGGAGCAGATGTCTACCGTCCTGCTGCGATCAACCAGCTCAAGGTGGTCGGAGAACAGATCGGGGTCGAAGTATATGCGGAAGAAGGCAACCAAAATCCGGTGGAAATATCCAAGAACGCTGTGGCGTATGCCAAATCGCATGGAAAAAACGTCGTGATCATTGACACCGCAGGACGTCTCCAGACGCATCAGAACCTGATGCAAGAACTCAAAAAGGTCAAACGCGTGATGGGACGGGCTCACAGCTCAGCACCTCACGAGGTGTTGCTGGTGCTCGATGCCACCACCGGCCAAAATGCCATCAACCAGGCAAAGCAGTTCAACGAAGCCCTCGGCGTCACGGGGATTGTGTTGACAAAACTCGATGGCTCGGCCAAAGGCGGCGTTGTCGTCGCGATCTGCGAAGAACTCAA
>JAUIKV010000265.1 GCA_030430615.1 Bacteroidia bacterium | reverse complement strand
CGGGGACTGTGC
Source organism: Bacteroidia bacterium (assembly GCA_030430615.1). Lineage (GTDB taxonomy): Bacteria > Bacteroidota > Bacteroidia > Flavobacteriales > Flavobacteriaceae > Lutimonas. Next base: position 3,519 of record JAUIKV010000265.1, on the reverse strand, counting down.
TCACGCTGGGCAAATAAACGCTAAGATAAAAAAACAAGGAAAAATGCGGCAAATACCGCAAGGGTTAACTTTTTCATAGCATGAGGGGTTTAAAAGTTATGATACAAAGTTAAGCTTTATTTTGAAAAAGCCAAAAAAAATTTGATTTAACTAACTGAATACCAGTAATAATTAAAATCGCCTGAAAAAAATACCTGAATAAAAGAGACTCTTCTGAATCCTTGAAAACCATGCAGACCTAGCAAATGAACAAATCGACTCCAAATAACAAAATATCAGACATCACAAAAAAACCTCGGCCATCATGCAGCGGGCGCTGCCGCCTCCGCAGGTTTCGATTGTAGAGAGGTCGGAATAGAGCAATTGGGCTTCCGCCTCGAGCACTGAGCGCTGTTCGGGCGTCAGGCATTCGTAGGCGGATTGACTCATCACGGTCAGGGGCTTGCCGTCTCCACCCAGGACCTGCAGCATGTTTCCGGCAAAGTTCTCCACTTGCTCTTCGGTGATTGCCACGATGTTCTTTCCGCTGCTTTTGATCTGCTCTATTACGTGTTTGCGTTCCTTGGCATCGTCAATGGAATCCAGGCAGATAACCACATTCTTTTCCGTGATTGCCATCATGACGTTGGTGTGATAGATCAATCTGCGTTTGCCCTCGAAACTCTGGTAGGCGTGAAAAATAACGGGCGTGTACTCGAAATCTTCACAAAACTCGATAAACAGACCCTCATCAGCCCGGGCCGACAAAGCACAATAGGCCAGGTGATTTTCTCGGTCCAAAACAATGCTGCCGGTGGCCTCCAGGAAAACATCCTCAGCCTCTGCCGAAGTATAATCGATAAGATTCTTGATCTCAAAACCCTCGGCCTCTATACGATCAAAAATGTCATCCCGTCGCTCTCTGCGACGATTCTCTGCAAACATAGGGAATACCCCTACCAGGCCATTTCTATGAAATGACACCCAGTTGTTGGGAAAGATTGAATCCGGAGTATCCTGTTCCAGGTTGTCTTCTACGACAATTACGCGCACTCCGTGATCCTGGAGCTTCGAGACGAAGGTGTCGAATTCATGCAAGGCCCTGTCCTGGATTGTCCTGTCGGATACATTGTCAATCTCCTGCTGATAGTAGTTGTTGACAGCGGTCTGCTCATTCATCCGAAAGGCTACCGGCCGAATCATCAATATCGTATTTGTAATTTGTCTCATTAATCGTAGAAAATCAATAAACTTGGTAAATCTTAATGTCGCTTTCAGCGGACTTAAAACTAATCCCGGATCAAAGGCAAGGTTGAGCAACGCAACAAGCCTTCCTGCTTCCCTATTTCGGCATAGGGGATCTCTTCAACAGTGATTCCCTGTGCGCGCAACCATTCATTCAATCGGTGGAAGCTCTTTTCGGATACAACGACGTCTTCCGCAATTGAAAATATATTGGAATTCATGTCATACATCTCCTGTTTGCTTATTTCGAACACATTCTCCTTACCGAAATAATCGAGCAGCCACTGATATTCCTCCTCCACCAAAAATCCGTTACGGTGCAAAATCGCCTTGTCCTTTCCCACGGGCTGAAAGCAGCAATCCAGATGCAACGCATTCTCACGTGGATCGGTATTCGATTTTCGCAGATCAAAGGACTTCACTTTTTTGTCGGGAAACATCTCCCGCAAAAACTCGACAGCTTCCAAATTGGTTCTGGCCGTTATGTATTCCGGATAATCCGCGTCGTGGTACACGCCCACGAAAATATAGTCGTTCCAGGGCATCACATCCCCTCCTTCCACGTGAACCTCTTCAGGTGGAGTGATACGTTTCTTCGGATCCACCTGCTCATAGACGTGGGCAATGGCATCCAGCTCTTCTATGCGATTGGGCAATATATTCGAACGGATGAACTTGTCCTCAATCACAAATCCGATGTCTCGGGCGAAAATCTGGTTCACGTCGGTCAGCACCTCCGGCCTGTACACCTTCACCCCGTACTTCTTTAGAACCTCATCAAAGGCTTGCATCTCCCTCTTCATGTCATCCTCCGTGGGATAAGTACCGGCCAGTACATTCTCGAGCGACTTTGGATCATAGCACTCCTCCACTTTCGGTACGGGCCCACAGGACTCTGCAGTCCCCAGAACAACGGCCCTCAGCCGGGAAGTCTCATTCTTAATATTCAGTTCCATCTCAAGCGATTCTATAATTAAAACTCTGTTTTGGCGAGTATTAAACTCTACAATCCAATCGATATTCAAGCCCGCCTTGCAGCAGATCGATCAAAATTATCGGAAAATATCAAATGAATTTCAGGATCTGAGATCGCAAACTTCAGCGCTATTGCGCGCTCTTTTGGAGCGTTCTTGAGATCATGAGAATTGGGCAAAAATAGACAAAAAAAATCGTGAAAAGCAAAGTTTGCTCTTCACGATTCAAACATTTTTTGAAATTTCAGGCCAGCTTCGGGAAGACCTTGGAAATGACACTTGCTGGATCACAACAAGTTTGCCTCAACAAGCTCAAAAACAAGCTATTGACTTATCTCTTGTCGAATGGAATGAAGTCTCTGAGCGCATAGCCCGTGTACAGCTGGCGTGGACGTCCAATCGGCTCACCATTGAGGCGCATTTCTCTCCATTGTGCGATCCATCCGGGAAGTCTTCCGATGGCGAACATTACAGTGAACATATGCACCGGAAAGCCCAACGCCCTGTAGATGATTCCTGAATAGAAATCAACATTCGGGTACAATTTTCTCTCTGCGAAATACTCGTCTTTCAGAGCCACCTCCTCAAGATGCTTCGCTATGGCCAGAACCGGATCACTCGTTCCCAGATCTGCAAAAAGCTCGTCTGCGGCTTTCTTGATGATGCGTGCCCTCGGATCAAAATTCTTGTAGACCCTGTGGCCGAATCCCATCAACCTGAAGGAATCATTTTTATCCTTGGCTTTCGCGATATACTTTTCGACGTCCCCTCCATCTTTCTGTATGTTCTCCAGCATTTCAAGCACGGCCTGGTTGGCTCCACCGTGAAGCCTGCCCCAAAGTGCCGAAACCCCTGAAGAAACGGATGCAAACAAGCCTGCTTCAGAAGACCCCACGATTCTCACAGTCGAAGTCGAGCAATTCTGCTCGTGGTCCCCGTGAAGAATGAGAAGCTCATCCAGTGCCTTGACAGCGATTGGGTTGAGTTTGTATTGTTCCGTTGGAATTCTGAACATCATCTGCATGATGTTTTCGATGTAATTCAACGAGCTGTCGGAATAGTTCAGCGGGGTGCCCTGGTTCTTGCTGTGTGACCAGGCCGCAAGTACCGGAAACTTGCCCATGAGTTTGGTTATCGCCGTGTAGATCTCTTCATTTGAATTGATGTCAACAGTCGCCGGATTAAATGCCGTCAAAGCGTTCGTAAGCGAGGCTACCATCCCCATCGGATGGGCACCTGTAGGGAAACCATCGATGATGTCCTTCATCTCTTCATTGAGCAGGGCATGATGCTTGATGTCCTTTTCCCATTTCGCAAATTG
>JAUIKV010000264.1 GCA_030430615.1 Bacteroidia bacterium | reverse complement strand
TGAGGGTGAATACCGTTTTGTCCGATTTGAATTATCTCTATGACGACAATCCGATGGATGTAGACGGCAGCATTCTGATAAGATGCAACAACGGAGTGAAGGGATGCATCCGGGCCAGCCAGATCGCCACGGCAGAAGAGAACAGTTTTGAGGTCAAAATTTACGGGGACAAAGGCGGAATAAAATGGGAGCAGGAGAATCCGAATTATCTCTATCTCATGAAAGAAGGTGTCCCGATGCAGGTGCTAAAGCCTGGAAACAATTACAACAGTGACTTGTCGCTAGACGGCACAAAATTGCCCGCCGGGCATCCCGAAGGGATCTTTGATGCCATGGGCAATATCTATAAAGGGGTGGCACGGGCGATTCGAAAGGAAACTTACGATGAGGGAGAATTTCCTTCAATTACAGAAGGCCTTCGTGGGATGGACTTCATTGAAAAGGTGGTCGCCTCTCACAAGGATGGAAACCGTTGGAAGGAATTGGCGGACGTATGAGAAATTACATGTACAGCATCATCTGCTCTTTGGGCATCATAATGACAGCGTCATGCGAAAAGTCGGTTGAGAAGAACCCGGGCGAAACAGACAAGGAGTCTAAAGAGCAGAAATCTCAGGAACTTGAGGACGGCTGGGTGTACCTCTTCGACGGAACGAACCTGGATGCCTGGAGGACTTACATGAAGGACACGATCACGGGTGAGTGGGAGATAAGCGACAGGGCCCTGGTTTACAGACCTCATCCGGACAGCGCGCATGGGATGAACAACCTGATCACCCGCAAGAAATACAAGAGCTTTGAACTGGCTCTTGATTGGAAAATTGAAAAGGACGGCAACAGCGGCGTCTTTTATGGGATCCTTGAGGATGAGAAGTATGTGGTTCCGTACATGACAGCTCCTGAGGTTCAATTGAGAGACTATTCAAGTGATCCGAATTTTGACGACAAATTGCAAATGTCGGGCGCCATATTTGGGATTGTCGGACCTGAGAGGGACGCGGCAAGACCCGCGGGAGAATGGAATGAGCTTTTTGTCTCCATAGACAGGACGAAGAACCTCGGAAGGGTGGTTATGAATGGCGTGGAATTGTTCAGCTATCCGGTGCGGGGAAAGGAATGGCAAAAGCTTGTTGAGGCTTCAAAGTTCAAAGACTGGGAAGGTTTTTCAGCAACTGAAGTTGGTCACATAGGCCTGCAGGATCACGCACACGAGGTGTGGTTCCGAAACATCCGAGTCAAAGAGTTAAAATGATAGAAACAACGCAGATCTTGAGCACGAATAGGGCCTTATCGTCAAGGCTTTTTAAAGATTTGTTTTTATATTTACACTGTTTCGCAAAAACGAATACAAATCACCGATTTTTTCTAATTAATAAAGCATTGAAATTATGAGTAAAAGTAAGAAGCCGAGTGGGATCTCCCGACGGGAATTCGTCAACAAGAGTTTGGCTGCGAGTGCGGGAATCAGCATTGTTCCTTCTTTCGCCGTTAGTGGACTTGGGCATGTAGCCCCAAGTGATAAATTGAACATCGTGGGCGTTGGAGTCGGCGGCATGGGCCTGAGAAATTTGAGAAACCTTAAATCACAGAATATCGTGGGTCTTTGTGACGTAGACTGGAAATACGCAAAGGGTGCCTTTGATGAGTTTCCAAAAGCGAAGCAATATTGGGACTGGAGAAAGATGTATGACGAAATGAAAGATCAGTTCGATGCCGTTGTCATTGCAACTGCTGACCATACGCATGCTATCACTGCAGCGCATGCCATGACTATGGGCAAACATGTGTTTCTGCAAAAACCTCTTACGCACTCAGTATATGAGTCACGACTTCTGACAAAACTGGCAGCTGAACACAAGGTGGCCACGCAAATGGGGAACCAGGGGGCATCAGGAGCCGGGGTTGCCGAAACTTGCGAGGTTCTTTGGAGCGGAGCCATAGGTGACGTGACTCGCGTTGAGTCGTTCACGGATCGTCCGATCTGGCCTCAAGGGTTGAATACGCCCGAAGAAGTTCAAAAAGTGCCTGACACCCTGAACTGGGATTTGTTTACAGGGCCAGCGAAAATGCGTGATTTCAATGAAGTGTACCATCCATGGAACTGGAGGGGCTGGTGGGATTATGGAACCGGTGCCCTCGGCGATATGGCTTGTCATATTCTTCACCCGGTATTCGAAGGACTCAAACTTGGATATCCAACAAAAGTACAGGCGAGTTCTTCACTCTTGTTGAATGAATCTGCACCTGTTTCCCAGAAGGTGAAATTGACCTTCCCCGAAAGAGGCAAGCACTCCGCAATCAATCTTCCTGAAGTTGATGTTCACTGGTACGACGGTGGAATCAAGCCTGAGCTGCCGGCGAATTGGCCTGCAGGCAAGGATCCGAACAAATCCGGAGGAGGTACTTTCTTCTACGGAACAAAAGACATACTTCACGTAGGTTGCTACGGTGTGGAACCCGAGCTGCTGTCTGGCAAAAAGATTTCTGTGCCGAAAACAGAACGCAGGGTAGAAGAAGAAATGGGCATGTCTTGGAGCAATGGCGCGCATGAGATGGATTGGGTACGTGCATGTAAAGAAAGCCCTGAGAACAGAAAGCCTTGTACCTCTGACTTTGCTGAGGCAGGACCTTTTAACGAGATGGTTGTGATGGGTGTGCTGGCGGTTCGTCTGCAGTCGCTCAACAAGACCCTTGAGTGGGATGGAGAGAAAATGGAATTCACCAATATCGGTGCCAATGAGGAAATCAAAACCGTGATAAAAGACGGATTTGAGATTCATGACGGTCACCCAACGTTCGACAAGACCTGGACGGATCCGATGAATGCCAAGGCTTATTCAGAGGAGCTTGTTAAGCACACCTACAGAGATGGATGGTCATTGCCTGACATGCCTGCATAAGTGTAAATATCAAACGACAACAATAATTACAGAAAAATGAAAAAACTGCTTCCTCGTGCTTGTTTTCTTCTCACGTTTCTGTTTATTGCTCTCGTCATTTTTTACACTCTCAAGAAAGGAAATATTCAGACCGGGGCCGAAGGTCTTCTCGATCCATCTATCGAAAAAGACCTCCTCCTTCTTCAAGACTATAAAGGAAGTTGGTGGAATAAAATTATTTTTCCTCGCCCCACAACGTCTCCCTCTCATTGTCTTCAATTAAAACAAAAATTAAAAAAATGGGGACGAGTTCTTTGCCCTTTAGATGTTTCATCATTTAGAGAAGAAGTGGAAAGTTACGCCTTAGACCTTCCTTTGCGTCGAGGTGCTCCTCCTGTGGATGAACTTAAGGAAATATTACTTCAGGCCCAATTACTTTTAACTGTTAGCGTAGGAAGCTCGCAGGATATGCGAGAGATTATTCGTCTTGATCCCTTTGGTTCCTATCAAGATTTTTTTAGTCTTGGGTCTTTAGAAAACATAGAAAGTAAAAATAGTGAATATCATTATTTTCCCATCCTGCTCAATTATGAGCCAAAAGAGATTTCCAAGACAAAAGAATTATTAGATGAAATAGACCGAGAAAAGGGGGTCC
>JAUIKV010000263.1 GCA_030430615.1 Bacteroidia bacterium | reverse complement strand
GGCCCATCGATTCGCTCATCAGCGCCATGCCCGGGCCCGATGTGGCGGTCAGGGCTGGCACGCCGCCGAAACTCGCGCCGATCACCATATTGATTGCGGCCGCCCGTCCTCTGCGATACTTCTTGTGCATGTTGTCAACCAGGTTTTGGTCATTTGTGTAGGCGTGAATCGTCTCTATATGCCCGTGTTTTATCCCTATGGCATCATTGATCACTTTGAGTACCGGCGTTATCGCATTGGTCGTGCACGAGGCAGCTGAATATACCGATATCTCATCCGGGTTGTAATCCTTTTGATTGACGCCATAAACAATATTTGGAACATTTTCGGTTCCTGGAGCCGTAAGAAGAACTTTGTCAACTCCTTTGGCCTTTAGGTGTCTTGCAAGTGCATCGTTCGAGCGAAATGCACCCGTATTGTCAATGACCAGGGCATTTTCGATACCAAAGTTCGTGTAATCAGGATCCTCGGGCGCATCAGCTGAAATGATATGCACAGAGGTCCCATTGATAATTAGGGCCTGATTTTTTGCGTCTACTTTGACCGATCCCTTGAATTTTCCGTGCACAGAGTCTTTGCGCAGGAGCGAGGCTCGCTTTTCAAGAACGGCTTGCGTGATTTCCCCTCGGGTGACAATGGCTCGCAGACGCATTTGAATTCCCTTGCCGGTCTTGGACATCAGCTCACGGGCCAATAAACGACCAATTCTGCCAAAACCATACAAAATCACGTCTTTGGGCATGAAACCATTCGATTTATGCGCTCCGCTTAGCTTGTTCTCAACAAAATCGTTCAAATTGGCTTCCTCGGTAAGTTCGTAGACATAGGTTAGCTTTCCCAAATCGATTTTGGCCGGTGGAAGGTTCATGGCGTGGATCTTCCTGGCGATCTTCACCATGGCCGAAAAGGAAATGGGTTTTTGTACAAACTCCCTGGCATACTCCAGTAGATTCAATATTTCTCCTACATTTCGGTCAAGGAGCTGATTCCTGAAAAGATACAGTTCAATATTGTTCTCGTACCATAAGTCACTGACCAGTTTTATCAGTTCCACGGCAAGTCTTCGCTGCTCTACCTGCAACGAAAGTTGATCTTCATAACTAGGCATTAATTTCATCGGGTGTTATTTGCAATATTTAAAAAGAACGTAAAAGTAGGGTGAAATAATATATACACAACAAAAAAACCGCCTAAAAGAAGCGGTTTTTTATCAGATTCTCAAAACTATAAAAAATCAATTCGATCGAACCCGGATGTAACCCAGTTTGCCGCTCTGGGTCAGAATCTGCAATTCATAATAATTCTTGTTTTGATTCTTTTTGAGAAGTTGATCCACCTCATAGGCAGTTGACACCTTCTCATCCTCTACAGAAAGAATGATGTCTCCATTGCCCACTCCGTACATCTCTTCTATGCTTCGGTTTTTCAGGTTCACTATTTTGACACCATGTGTGATGTTGAATCGCTCTGCCTCCTTTTTGGACAAGGGTTCGAGCTCTCCTATGAAATAGTTGCTGAAGTCCGAACTCTCAAATTCGTACTTTCCGAACTGGTTCCTCAATTTGGCCTGCAGCACCTTTTGACTCTCATTTCTCAACACTGTGACCTTAACCACGTCTCCGGGTCGTTTGGAGCCCAGGAATCCCTGGAGATCCGAAAAATTGGATATTTTTATGTCGTCCATTTTCAGGATCACATCATTTTGAAGCAAACCGGCCTCCTGGGCAGCTCCCTGATCGAGAACGCGGGTAACCAAAACACCTTCGGTAGATCGCACCCCAAACTCATTGGCCTTCTCGGCGTTGAGCTCCTCATAATTGATTCCCAGATAGGCGCGTTGCACATTTCCGTATTCCAACAAGTCTTCAATTACCTTTCTGGCAATGTTGGATGGGACTGCAAACGAGTAACCGATATACGAACCCGTTTGAGAAGAAATCGCGGTATTGATGCCGATTAGATTTCCACGCGTGTTCACCAGGGCCCCGCCACTGTTTCCGGGATTCACTGCGGCGTCGGTTTGAATAAAGGACTCGATGCGCTTGTTGTTGTTCATGATATTGATGTCCCGTGCCTTGGCACTGACAATTCCTGCGGTAACCGTTGAAGTCAGGTTAAAGGGATTCCCCACTGCGAGCACCCACTCGCCTACCTTGACATTGTCAGAATCCCCAAAGGGCAAATAGGACAAGCCTTCTTTGTTTATCTTCAAGAGTGCTATATCCGTGCTCTCATCCACTCCAACCACCTCGGCATCATAAGACTCTTTGTTGTTCAATGTGATCTCCAGCTCGCGAGCACCTTTTATCACGTGATTATTGGTGATAATGTAGCCATCCGGTGAGATAATAACCCCAGACCCACTGCCTATCACCTTCTGCTCCTCTCGTGCAGAAGGGCCATAGAAGAATTCCAACAGTGGATTGCTGGAAGAAGAAGACACTGACACGTTTTTAACGTGTACCACAGCATTTATGGTCTTCTCGGCGATCACAGTGAAATCCGTTTCTTCAGCTGCCATGGCTGCGTTTGAAAATTCCGCTGCTGCAGTAAAAACAGGCATTGAATGCGTCTGAGCAGTGTTTACCGCTTCTTCTTTATCGAAAAAAAGCAAATAGGCCCCCAGGGTAATAGTACCTCCGAGCGCTGAGATCAGTACAAGTTTTACAAAGTTTTTCATAGATCTATTTTTTTCACAACACTCAAAGTTAACAAGAAAAAAAAGAAGTTATGTTTTGGCGTTTCTCAGTTTAACTGAACTTTAACAGCGAAGTTGTAGCTTAATTATTGCTAAATTTGCCCTGTGAAAGTGGAATTCTACAAATATCAGGGTGCTGGAAATGACTTTGTGATTTTCGACAACCGAAGCGGCTTTTTTCCTAAGGAAAACTGCGAACTGATCAAACGAATCTGTGATCGCAGATTCGGTGTCGGGGCTGATGGATTGATGCTGCTGGAAAAAGCCGAAGGTTTCGATTTCAGGATGGTTTATTTCAATGCTGACGGTTTTCCCGGATCCATGTGCGGAAACGGAGGTCGTTGCCTGGTCTCGTTTGCCCATACACGAGGTCTTTTTGATCGTGAGACGGATTTTCAGGCCAATGGAGCACGTTACACGGCGAGTATGGAAAATGACAAGGTGAGTTTGAATATGCTCGATGTTGAACATCTTGAGGCTTCTGAAGGGCATGTCTTTCTCGACACGGGATCTCCCCATCATGTGCAGTTTGAAAACGATTTAGAGGATCTTGACGTTTTCTCCATGGGCAGGCGAATTCGCTACGGGGACCCCTACAACGAAGAAGGAGCCAATGTCAATTTTGTAGAGCAGGTCGAAGACTCCAAGTTCAAAGTGAGAACCTATGAGCGAGGCGTGGAGAATGAGACGCTTAGCTGTGGCACCGGTGTCACGGCCGTCGCCCTGGCCAGCCATTACCTGGGAAAGACAAAAAGCGAAAAAGTCAAAATTCAAACCAGAGGGGGTGATCTCGAGGTGGATTTCACCTATGTGAATGGCAGATTTTCCAATATAGTGCTGA
>JAUIKV010000015.1 GCA_030430615.1 Bacteroidia bacterium | reverse complement strand
GAGTTGTGATTCGAGCTCGCGGAGCATCTCATGATAGCCCTGTGCCTGTTGCACAGGCACATAGGGGTGAATCGAATTCCAATTGCTCTGGCTCAGCGGCAGCATCTCGGTGGCCGCATTGAGCTTAATCGTGCAGGAACCCAGAGATATCATCGAATCGGCCAGTGAGATGTCTTTGCGCTCCAGTCTTTTAATGTACCGCATCATTTCGGTTTCGGAATGATAGGAGTTAAACACCTCGTGGGTCAAATAGGTGGTAACTCTTCTCATATCCGCCGGGATGGACATGCTTACCGGACAATCTGTGACTTTAAATGAGTATAGGTTCTCCGCGCGGGCAAGAATATCTATGATTTCCTCGATGTCTTCCAGGGTAGTGGTCTCATTGATTGATATACTGATGGTCTTGTCGTCGATATAGTTGAAATTCACCTCCCGCTCCTCTGCGATGTCCTTGAGTTTGTGTGCATTTGAAACCCTAATTTTCAGTGTGTCGAAAAAGTTCTCGTTCTCCTGCTCAAGACCAAACTTCGTGCAGGCATCGTTCAGAATATTGGTCAGGGAATGAATCTGCCTTGCGATGTATTTGATTCCCTCTCCTCCGTGATAGACGGCGTACATCCCTGCCATTACAGCCAACAAGACCTGGGCGGTACAGATGTTCGAGGTCGCTTTCTCTCGTTTTATGTGTTGTTCCCTTGTCTGTAGTGCCATCCTTAAGGCACGGTTTCCATCCGTGTCAACGGTAACCCCGATGATCCGTCCGGGTATCATCCTTTTATAGGTATCTGTCGTCGCGAAAAATGCGGCATGAGGACCACCAAAGCCCAGAGGTATTCCGAAGCGCTGCGTCGTTCCCACACAGACGTCCGCACCCATTTCCGCCGGGGACTTCAAAATGGCCAGGCTCAACAAATCAGCTGCAACCACAACCTTGCAGTCCAATTCATGGGCCTCATTGATGAATTCGGTGTAATCGTATATCTTCCCGTGTTTTCCGGGATATTGAACTATGCATCCGAAAAAGCTTTCGTCAAGATCAACTTCTTCGTGATCTCCATAGACGAGCTCAATCCCGAGGGGTTCGGCGCGCGTGAGGAGAATGTCACGCGTCTGAGGCAACATTTCATCCGAAACAAAGAAAGAGAGTGCGTTCGACTTCTTTTGAGCCCTGCTTCTTGCATTGAAAAGCATGAGCATCGCTTCAGCCGCCGCCGTACCTTCATCAAGCAACGAGGAATTCGCTATGGGCAAACCGGTCAGGTCAGTGATCACCGTCTGGTAGTTGAGCAGCGCCTCCAGGCGGCCCTGGGAGATCTCCGCCTGGTAAGGAGTATAGGAGGTGTACCAGCTCGGATTTTCGAAAATATTTCTTTGAATCACAGCGGGCAAAGAGGTTGGATGGTAGCCCATGCCGATGTAAGACTTGAACAGTTTATTCTTATTGCCTAGTCTTTGAATGTGCGAGGCAAATTCATTTTCGCTCAGGGCCTCGGGCAAATCGAGCTCTGCGCTGAGTCGGATGTCATCCGGAACGGTATTGTACACCAGTTCCTGCAGAGATTCAACTCCGACAGTTTTTAACATTTGGTCAATCTCTTTTCGGTTGGGTCCGAGGTGTCTTAGAACGAAAGAATCAGTTTGCATAATCTTAGTATTTGCGAGGTCACAAAAATACTCATTTTTGACCAAAACAAATTCCCGGCAACGGGTATAAATTGATCAGAAATTATTAACTTTTTTCATCGTAATATGCGAGGATGCGTCTAATCGAAAAAGTATTTAGTTTCTATGTCTTCAGCAACATGCATGTGGCACTGAGCACTTCCTGTCTGGTCTTGCTGACCCTGAAGCCTTACCAGTTGCGAGACGATAGAAGTATTTTATTTGTTTTCTGTGGAACAATTCTGGCCTACAACTTTATTCGTGCCGCACAAATAGACCGGCTTTACCCAGCGTTGAGTCTCTGGATTCGCTCGAGTGCTCGATGGCTTCTGGGCTTAAATATAATGGCATTATTGGGCCTGATCTATTCGACTTTTCAGTTTTCATGGGATGACCTGGTTTTTGCATTTCCTTTCTTTATACTGACCTTGTTTTATGTCATTCCCTTTCGGGGAACCCTGAGAGGGCTTCGAAACCTTCCTGGTTTCAAGCTCTTCCTGATCGCGGCTGTTTGGACCGGGGTGACAGTGCTGTTCCCGGTTTGGGTCAATGACCTGTCCTTTGACGGCAAAGTCTGGGTGACTTTCGTTCAGAGGTTCCTTTTCGTGCTGGCCATTACAATACCATTTGACATCCGTGATCTCCAACTTGACGACCCCGACCTTGCAACCCTGCCTCAAACTATAGGCGTGAGCAAATCAAAATTGCTGGCTATCGGCGCTCTTTTCGTCTTTGCGCTTTTGTTCTTTTACGGAGATTTTTTCAAGGGTTGGGAACAGTGGACCGGGCTGGCTACGGCCCTGATTTCCGCAGGATTCATTCTTAAGGCCGGAGTTTATCAGAATCGGTTTTACAGTGGTTTTTGGGTTGAGGGCATACCGATATTTTGGTTGGCACTTGAAGTTGCGGCTACTTGAGTTGATTTTTCAGCAATAGAATATCTACATTGTTTTTCTGCCATTGTGAGCTGAATTTCTCAGGTACGGGTGTGAAAGTGTAAGTGAAGGCACTCAAAATAATGTCTGTGTCTCCATCCTTGTCGATGTCACCCTTGTCCAAAAGGAACCAACGACTCAGGTTGGACTCCTCAAATTTGAAAGGCTTGAATTCGAAAGCAGATTCGTTCTCATTCTCCAGGTATACAAGGGCCAAATCCGGCGCCTTCTCGTAATCCGGGAAGGTAGACACAACCGCAAAATCATAGTCCCCGTCCTGGTCAAAGTCATCCGCGACAAAACGCGTGGCCCCGTTCAGGGGATGAAAGAATTCCTGGGTGAACTTATTCTGGCCATCATTGAGGAAAATTCTCAATCCGTGGTAAGGTTTGGCAATGTAGGTTTTGTCGGCATTATCTCCGTTGACAGTGACAATGTCGATATCTCCGTCATGATCGTAGTCGAGCAATTCGAACCAGCTGCTTCCGTAAATTGGGCTGAATCGTATCGCTCTGTCCACACGAAATCGCAGATCCTCTTCCTGGTAGAGAATTGTGATGCTCTCATCGCCTTGAGAGGTGATCGCCACGATATCCAGATCTCCGTCCTTGTCCATGTCCTCTGCAACCGCTCGGATGGTTCCAGGCAGGGTAAGCAGAATCTTCCTTTCGAACTGGCCATTGGACAGGCCTCTCATCAGGGTCAGTTGCCCGGTCCTGTGTCCAAACTCGCTGATCACCAGTTCGTCGATTCCGTCTCCGTCAAAGTCGGCCACCAGGTTGTTTACGGGTCTGTGGAATATCTCGGGGAGGGCCTCAAGTTTATCGTCATAGGCTCTGAAAATCTTTCCCGAGGAAAGTTCAGAAGGGTCCAGGATTCCAACGTCTGTGAGATAGGAGATGGTATCTTTTTGATGGAAATCGACCACGGCGCTGTTTACCTTATGCACAACTTCCGTGGCCCCTGTCGAAAGACTGTGCTGGATCAGATTCCCAGAGAAATCCCCCACGCGAATGGCCTGGCCGTTGTCATCATAATCGAGAAAGGTATAGAATGAACCGGGCGCATCATCCAGTGCGATCCCCTCGGACTTGAAATGTTCCTGAATCCCATAAGCAATGTTTTCAGTTTGACCGACTATGCTGTCTGGGGCGTTGCTGAGAATGTATTGTTTGAGTATATTCCAATCTTCTGGATTCAGCAGTGGGGTATAGGGGTAGACTCCTGCCTTCATGACAATCTCCTTTTCCTCAAAGCCCATGCCTTTAAAAGGGTCGAAATCCCCATCCTTGATACCCATTCGGGAAGCCATGTCAGGCAGTACGCGCTCGGCCCACATGGATTTGGGCAGAGCATCGATATCAGGGCCTACATGACAACGGGCACAATGCGCCTGATACAGGATGGCTCCTTTCTCGTCATTGTTGTTTTTTGCGCATGAAAAGAGCGCCACAAGGGCGAAAATGAAAACAATTAGTAACGGCCCTCGTCTCATCCAGCTTATGACTTAACCTATGTACTCTGACATTTTCTCGCGTTCTTCTTCGGCGAGATTTGAATCGATCAGTATCCTGCCGCTGTGTTCGTCAGTGATGATCTTTTTTCTTGAGGCAATTTCCACCTGTCTCTGAGGCGGGATAGTGAAGAATGAGCCACCTGAGGCACCTCGTTCTATTGTTACCACGGCAAGGCCGTTTCGCACTGTGGAACGAATTCTCTTGTAAGCTTGAAGCAGACGTTCATCAATTTGCTCGCTGAATTCCTTGGATTTTTTCTCCAGGAGCTTTTCTTCCTTCTCTGTTTCGTCCATGATGGCCTTCAGCTCGTCCTGCTTGTGCTTGAGATGTGTTTCCTTTTCAGCCATTTTCTCTTTGGCCGCGTCAATGATCTCGTTCTTCTGCGCGATTTTGGCTTCAAACTCACGAATGTGCTTCTCTGCAAGTTGAATCTCCAGGTCCTGGTATTCGATTTCTTTGGAAATAGAATCGAACTCCCTGTTGTTTCTTACGTTTTTCTGCTGCTCCTGGTACTTTTTGGAGAGAGCTTTGGCCTCTTCAATGTTATTTCTTTTGTTGGCGATAGCCGTCTCTAGATTTTCAATGTCAGTGCTGAAATTGTTCAATCGGGTCTGCAAACCAGCAATTTCGTCTTCCAGATCTTTTACTTCCAGGGGAAGTTCACCTCGCATATTCTTGATCTCGTCAATTCGTGAATCGATGAGCTGCAGGTCATACAGAGCTCTGAGCTTCTCTTCAACGGTAACTTCTTTTTTCTTCGCCATCTCTATGTGTAATTGATAGGATTTGTACTGATTTTTGATAGAATTATGCCGCTTTCGGGCACGGCAGGTGCAAAATTAGTGATTTTTTTCGTAAGATAATCCGTCAAAAGGTTTTTTGTAAACTGCTCACTTTCGTAGTGTCCGATGTCAACAAGCAGTACCTTGTTTTCTGCCTTGAAGAAGTCGTGATACTTCAGGTCTGAGGTGACGTAAACATCGGCTCCTGATGCGATCGCTCTTTCAATGCCAAAGCTTCCAGAACCACCAAGGACCGCTATTTTTCTCACGTTATTTGTGACAACCTTGGAGTGCCGGATCACCGGGGTGCCAAAGGTAGATTTCAACCGTGCCAGAAAATCAATTGTATCTTCTTCTTTTTCCAGTTCACCGATCATGCCCATTCCAATCTCTGGGTGGGAATTGTCCACTGTGATGATATCGAAAGCAATTTCTTCGTAGGGATGGCTCTCTCTCAGGGCTTTTAAGATCTTGCCCTGCAAATGACTGTCGAAAATAACCGTGATCAGCAATTCCGATACCTTTTGAAGCACTTCTTTTTCTCCTACAGCCGGTTGGCTCGACTCATCTCCCAAATACGTGCCTTCGCCAGGAGCATTGAAGCTGCAGTGACTGTAGTTGCCGATGTTGCCGGCACCTGCTTCAAACAGAGCTTTTCTGACTGCCTCGGCTGAAGAGGGGGGCACGTAGGTAGACAGCTTCTTCAAGGTTTGGGGTTTAGGTATCAAGATTTTACGATTTGTAAGCCCCAACACCTCACACATTTTATTGGATACGCCTTTTATCGAATTGTCCAATGCAGTGTGCATAGCATAAATGGCGATGTCCTTTTTGATCGCTTTGATCACGGTTCCTTCGACATAAGACCTTCCATTGATCTTTTTCAAACCGGAAAAGATGATGGGGTGGAAGCTGACGATCAGATTGCAGTTTGAATCAATTGCCTCATCGATGGTCTGTTCAAGGCAGTCCAGGGTCACCAGCACTCCTGTGACGGTTTGATCCGGGCTTCCAACAAGAAGGCCCACATTGTCAAAATCCTCCGCGTAATGAAGCGGGCAAAGCTCTTCAATGATTTGTGTGATCTGCTTGATTTTCATGGTAAGGGTGTTTAAGGTCTGTTTCTAATTAATCGGAAGCTTCTGAGATGTCATAGCTCAATTTGAATTCGGAAAGATCTGGAGGGTTTGGCCTTGATCTTTTGAGCTCGTAATTGTAAATAACCCTCCCCAGCTCAGCCAGAAATGGAAAGGCTACGGTTTCATATTCGTAAACTCCATCATTGAGCGTGCTATTTTCATTCGCGTAGATCACCGCCGTGAGCATGAATTCGATATTTTCTTTGAAATCAACGACGTAGGCATTGTCGATGCAGAATCCATAGGCGAGCCCGATCTTGTTGAAAATTCGAATGTTATCCGGGATTACGGCCGAATTGTCATCCCCGTAGATAAAGAATTTGCAGTAGTTGTCCGATTTGTTGCTGTAGTCAGGATATTTGGTTTCCCGGGGAAGCTGCGACATATAGGTACGCAGGAAACGAAGATCTTCCTTCGTCAGGTCAAATCGTTCTTCGTGATTCATTGCATTAGGAAAGATCAATGATTTGATTGCTCGTTGAAGCTCTTCAACAGAGCAATAGTTCTTTTTCGAAAAATCCATAGGGCCTTTGATGATCGAGTCGCCCCTCACATAGCTTTCTCCCAATAAGACGGCTGATTTGGCACTGTAATCTTTTGAGGAGGTCATCGCTTCCTGACTGTAGACGGGTTGGCCTGGGTCATCCCTGTAAAAAGACATGGCATTGGTATTTCGATTTTCCTCCGGGCTGAGTGATATCGACAACCTGTGGGTGAGCCTGAGTTTATCATAACCCTTGAGACGAAGGCTTTCATTCAGGGCTTCCTGACCCAAAAACTCATAGGTTCGATTGTAAGCATCATTGTCACTCAGAACCAGGAGTTTCTTGATGTAGTGACCAAACGAGGGTTTTCCGGACGCTGATGTCGAATCGTGAAGCACAGCTGACTGCCCGGGGAAACTACTGTCGATTCTCACAAAAGTATCCTTGTCTAAATACTTATTATTCAGTTTTTTAAATTTTTCCAACGAAAGTGCTGCTCCAAATATCTTCACGCTGCTTGCCGGATAGAAGTAGGTTTCTGGCGATACGCCGAATGAATAGGAACTAAATGAGGGCTCATTACTTTCGTTACGATCAATTTGAGTGTAAAGAATCTGAACACGATAGCGTTCGGGATCATGCAAAATGTGTTGAAAGAGGGATCCTTGCTCCTCCAAGAGACGCATCAAAAGGTTCTTTTCGATTTCCTGTCCCGCCGCTGTTTTTGAAAATGACAAAACCAGGAAGAGCACAAGTACCTTAAAAAGAAAACCCTTCGCTTTCGATCTACTTCGTTTTCTCATAGATCTCAATTTTCATCTCGCCCGTAGACTTCCTGTAGGCGCGGTACATGCCTGCCGTGTTGAAATCCCAGGCGACATTGCCATCCTTGTCCATGGCGATCATGCCTCCGTCGCCACCGAGTTCCTGTATTTGACGGATCACTTCCTCTAAGGCCTGGTCGACCGTCTTTTCCTGGTAGAGCATCAGATTTGAAGCTTCATGAGCCGCCAGGGTTCGGATGAAAAACTCACCGGTTCCCGTACAGGAAACTCCACAGGTCAGATTGTTGGCGTAGTTGCCTGCTCCGATTATGGGGGAGTCTCCGATTCGGCCAAACTTTTTATTGGTCATTCCTCCTGTGGAGGTTCCAGCGGCCAGATTGCCATCTTTGTCGAGCGCCACACAGCCTACTGTGCCGTATTTGTGATCATCGATAGGGGTGGTATCCAGAACTCCGGAATGATCGAGCACAACCTTTTCCTTGCCCTGTGCCCTGTGGAGCTGTTCCAGTCTTTTCTCCGTATCAAAATAGGAAGTCTCGACCATGGTAATTCCGTATTGGCTCACAAATTCTTCGGCACCTGTTCCCGAGAGCATGACGTGTCGCGTGCTGTCTTTAACCAGGATAGCTGCGTCAATAGGGTTTTTGATTTTGGTGACTCCAGCCACGGCACCCGCGTTCAAAGTTTGGCCCTCCATGATGGATGCGTCGAGCTCGTGTTTGCCCAAGCTATTGAACACCGCCCCTTTGCCAGCATTGAAAAGGGGAGAGTCTTCCATGATGTTAATGGCACTGCGCACGGCTTCCACTGAGTTTCCTCCAGTTTCCAGAACTGCGTAACCGGCGTCCAGTGCTTCCTGAAGCTTAGCCCGGTAAGCGGCTTCCATCTCCTCGGTCATGTTTTCTCTTTTAATGGTTCCTGCGCCACCGTGAATCACAAGTGCAAGAGGTCGTTCAGCGATTGACTCCGTTTGATTTTGAGCAGAATCGATCTGTTCAGAATCTTTTTTGTCTGCGCATGAGGCCATGAGGCCCAATAGAAAGAATACTCCTGTTATCAACGTAAGTCTGGAAATGAATTTAAGCATGGTCTTTTTAGTTTGAGTTGTTTAAAGTACGAGTTAATGTATAACCTTCCGGGCACTAATTAATCTGGGCCAGAAATTTTTCAACGGCATCCCAGTATTGCTCATGCCCGGGATTGTTCTCCCAAAGAGCTTTTGATCCGTGTTTTCCTTCACTTTCAGGAAGATAGGAGGATTTTGGGGATTGAATGGCATCGTAAATGGATTTCCATTTCGGATATTCGTTTTTCGCGGAGGTAACAAAAACAGGTGCCGTCACCTTGGCTGCAAAGGTCTTAATTTGCCTGCCGTTTATTTTGAAATATTCTCCCGGAGCAAAAGCCAGAATACCTGCAATGTTTTTATGGTGCTCACTGCCCATGTAGAACATCAGAGCAGCAGAGTAGGAGCTTCCCCACAGGATCAGCTTCTTAGGTTTTATGCCGTGTTTCACATAAACATAGGCGGCTTCAATGTCGGTAAGGGCGTCGAGATACTCCGTCGGAAGGTTGTTTTCAACTGCCATCTCATGCGTCAGGTTTTGAACTCCCACCACCTCTTTTCCTGACCGCTGGTCCACTGCCATGCAATTGTAACCCATGGCATTGAGGCGAGGTGCGATCTCCCGGTACTCACCCCTGCTATAACCCGCCTGGTGAAAAAGTAAGATGAAAGGTGCGTCAGCGCTCTCGGTCATATACACATCAGCTGTAACGCGAATCCCATCTCCCGAATTGAATTGAATTGTTTCGCCATGGAAGCCTTTATTCGATTCCTGCGCCTGCGTACTCTGACTCGTGAAAAGGAGGCCAAGACAGATGAGAAAAAAGTATTTCATTAAAATAGAGGTCTGAAATGAACACCTAAATTAGGGAATATTTTTCGCACCTAAAATGTTTTCCGAGAGCCTTGCGAGGCCACGGTGCATTATTCGAAATGCTTCTTTGACTGGTTCCAGTAGACGTCCATTTGCTCCAGGGTAAGATCCTTCAGGCTTTCTCCATTCTTCTTCGCTTCGGATTCCAGGAATTGGAAACGCTGGATGAATTTTTTATTGGTGCGCTCAAGGGCGCTTTCCGGATCCACTTTGATAAAACGGGAATAGTTGATCAGAGAGAAAAGCACGTCGCCGAATTCGGCTTCTATTTTTCCGTTATCCGGACTCTCAAGTTCCTGTTCCAGCTCAGAGAGTTCTTCTTTTACCTTGTCGAGCACCTGCCCGGGTTCTTCCCAGTCGAAGCCGGCACTTGCAGCTTTGTCCTGGATTCGACTCGCCTTGATCATGGCAGGCAGCGAGGTGGGCACGCCTTCCAGAATAGACTTTTTCCCCTCATTGAGTTTGAGCTGCTCCCAGTTCTGCGCAACCTGATCTTCATTCTCGACCACTGTGTCACCAAAAACATGGGGATGCCTGTGGATCAGTTTTTCGTTGATCCCCTCGATCACGTCCCTGATGTCAAAATCCCGGGTTTCCGATCCGATTTTCGAGTAAAACACGATATGAAGCAACAGATCCCCCAATTCCTTTCGAATTTCATTCATGTCCTTGTCGAGAATGGCATCGCCCAGCTCATAGGTCTCCTCAATGGTGAGGTGTCGCAGTGATTCCATGGTTTGCTTGCGGTCCCAGGGACATTTCTCCCGAAGCTCATCCATGATATCCAGGAGTTCCCCGAAGGCTTTGAGCTGATCTTGTCTGTTATTCATGATGGCGTTTCTTACTTTGAAGCAGGCTCCTCTTTCTCTGCGCCGTCCTCTGCAGAGGTTTCTTTGAGGCTTTCAAAATCAAATCCGGCCTCTACCAGGGTGTTGTACCAGGAAACCACTTTCTTGATGTTTGATGGATACACCCGCTCTTCATCGAAACCGGGCAATACCTCTCCAAAAAATTGGAGGAGGGCCTGCTTGTCTGATTTTGGGTCGATGGACGATTTTCCCTCTTCCTTTTCATAAATGCTGGTGAATACCTCAGGCAGCGGAACTTCTTCCTCATAGGTGTAAATGGCAATGTCGTTCAAGGTGCTGACATTGTGAACGCTGTTCACCGGGAAACGCTTTCCATCCGACATCGACTGTACAATCAAGCCTGACTTGGTTCTTGAAATGATCTCGTAAAGTCCGGGTTTGCCCGATATGGCAATAACTTTCTCTAAACTCATAATCTGATTTTTATTTTTTGATATTTGGAAATCTCATCCTGTAGGAGACATCAACTTTCCCCTTGGAGATGTTTTCCAGTTTCTTTTTGAGCAATCTTTTCTTCAGGGAAGATAATTTGTCGGTGAATAAAATGCCTTCAATGTGATCGTATTCGTGCTGAAAAATGCGAGCTGCCAAACCCGTCAATGTCTCATGCCTCTCGACGAATTTCTCATCGACATACTTTACCTGAATCGTTTCGGGTCGGTAGACGTCCTCATTGATGTTTGGAATGCTCAGACATCCTTCGTTGAATGCCCATTCATCTCCTTCTTCCTCAACGATTCGGGCATTGATGAAGGTGCGTTTAAAGTCTTTTAAAAAAGCTCTTTCTTCCTCTTCCAAATCTTCATTTTCAGCGAAAGGGGATGCATCGATGAGAAACAGGCGAATGTCCCGTCCAATTTGAGGGGCAGCCAAACCGACCCCCTGGGCATTCTTCATGGTCTCTTCCATGTTCTCAATCAACTCCTCCAGCCCGGGATACTCCTTGCCGATGTCTTTTCCAACTTTTCTCAATACCGGGTCCCCATAGGCTACAATTGGTAATACCATCAGTTCTTATTTGTGTCTTATGTTTTTTAAAATGATTCTCTTCCCGACAAATAGGTCTGCAGAATTATCGTTGCGCTTATCTCGTCAACCAACGCCTTGTCTTTGCGTCTGCCTTTCTTCATTCCACTATCGATCATGGTTTGAACTGCCATTTTTGACGTGAACCGTTCATCCACTCTTTCGATAGGGATCTCGGGAAATTTTGCCCTCAGCCTTTTCAAAAAAGGTCGAATCTCGTATTCAATTTCCGAGGGTTTGCTGTCACGTTGTTTTGGCTCTCCAATCAAAAACAGTTCCACTTTCTCCTTCTTCAAATAGGAATCCAAAAACTCAATCAGCGATTCGGTGGCCACGGTAGTCAGTCCGGAAGCGATGATCTGCATATCGTCAGTGACTGCGATCCCCGTCCGCTTGGCTCCATAATCCATCGCCAGTATTTGTGACATCTATCCCGGAATTTTGGCAAATTTACTTCTTTTTTGATTTAAAAGAATGTTTAAAAAATGGAATTTTAAGGTCTGCTTCTTTATATTTGCGACTTAATCGAATCCTATGAAAATACTGAGAGAAACCATTGAAAAAGCCTTCGAAGAAAGGGCTCTTTTAAAAGAAGAAAACACCAAAAAGGCAATCCGTGAAGTCATCGAATTGCTCGACCAGGGAAAGCTGCGGGTGGCGGAACCCACTGAGAAAGGCTGGCAGGTGAACGAATGGGTCAAGAAGGCAGTTGTGCTTTACTTTCCGATTCAGAAGATGGAAACAATGGAAGCTGGTATTTTCGAGTATCACGACAAGATACCTTTGAAATCAGGATACAAGGAGAAGGAGATACGCGTTGTTCCACATGCTGTCGCACGATTCGGTTCTTACATCTCAAAGGGCACGATATTGATGCCGAGCTATGTCAATATTGGCGCCTACGTAGACGAAGGCACGATGGTTGACACCTGGGCGACAGTCGGAAGCTGTGCCCAAATCGGAAAAAATGTGCACCTGAGCGGAGGAGTTGGAATTGGCGGGGTTTTGGAGCCACTTCAGGCCGCCCCCGTAATCATAGAAGACAATGTTTTTGTCGGCTCAAGATGCATTGTCGTGGAAGGGGTCCGGGTAGAAAAGGAGGCCGTTCTGGGGGCCAACGTGGTGCTTACGGCGTCGACAAAGATTATCGATGTGACTGGTTCAGAACCTTTAGAGATGAAGGGCCTCGTTCCCGCTCGATCCGTGGTGATTCCAGGGAGCTATACCAAAAAGTTCCCTGCAGGTGAGTTTCAGGTCCCATGTGCTCTTATCATTGGTGTGAGAAAGGAGAGCACCAACAAAAAGACTTCGCTGAACGATGCGTTGAGAGAGTATTCAGTGGCGGTCTAACATTTTTTCATGATCACAACCGTAATTCCAACTTTGAATGAGGAGAATTTCGTCGCGGAGGCGATCCGAAGGGTGAGCTTTGCCGATGAGATCCTTATTATTGATTCTTTCAGCTCTGACAAAACGGTTGAAGTTGCGCGTGAAATGGGGGCAAGGGTCATCCAACGAGAGTTTGACGATTTCTCCTCGCAAAAAAATTTTGCCATCCAGCAGGCAACTCATCAATGGGTTCTCGTCATAGATGCGGATGAGCGGGTTTCGGAGGACCTGGCTGCCGAAATCATGAGATCAGTTAAGAATCCGGGAGACAAAGTTGCATTTTTTCTTTACCGAAATTTTTACTTTAAAGGAAAGAGGGTGCATTTTGGCGGATGGCAGACCGACAAGGCGATTCGCCTTTTCAAAAAAGAGAATGGACGATACAATGGGAACCTTGTTCACGAAATCATTGAAACAAATGGTCCCGTCGGTTTTTTAAAGAATCGTCTCGACCATTATTCCTATCGCACCCGCGAGCAGTATGCCAAGAAGCTGGAAATGTATGCACGCCTTCAGGCGGAAGAGCTGTTTAGGAAAAACAAAAAATCTACGCATTTGCCACTGACGGTAAAACCTGCTTTCCGTTTTTTGGTGCATTACGTTATTCGAATGGGAATTCTTGACGGGTCGGCAGGATTTGAGCTGGCGAGAGCCCATGCTATTGGAGTTTGGAAACGATACAAATATCTTGGGGAACGTCATGCTCAGTCCGAGGATACGCAAGTCTTTATCAAATAAAAAAATATGAAGCTAGAAATTGAATCTTCATTGAAGGCCCTGAACGAAGGCGGGATTCTGATTTACCCTACAGATACAATTTGGGGCATAGGCTGTGATGCGACCTCGGAGGAAGCTGTGGCACGTATCTATGAAATCAAAAAGCGCGCAGAAAGCAAGAGCCTTGTCACGCTTGTCAGCGACTGGGAGATGTTGAAGAAATATGTGCCGGTTCTACCCGATGGGGTTCAAGAATTTCTGAGAGAGACAACTAAACCGACCACTGTCATTTACGCCGATCCGCATGGAATCGCAAGCAACGCGATATCATCTGACAATACTATCGCGATTCGAATGCCTAAGAATGATTTCTGCATCGAATTGATAAGAGCCTTTGGCAAACCAATTGTATCGACTTCAGCAAATTACAGTGGTTCACCTTCTCCAACCTGTTTCTCAGACATCGAGGAGGGACTTTTGGCGAAAGCGGATTATATAGTAAATTTGTCGCGCCATGAAATTCAAGAATCTGCGTCCCAGATTGTAAGATTCGATCAGGATGGGCAAATCATTTACATCAGAAAGTAGAATCAGGTGCTGAACAACAATTATAGATCTGCGATTTCACAATCCATCTTCGGATACATATCGGAGGCTGCCGCACAGATAGGCGTCGATACCTACGTCATCGGGGGCTTCGTTCGCGATTACATCCTGGACCGTGAAAAATCAAAAGACATTGACATCGTGGCTGTAGGCAGTGGAATTGAATTGGCAAATCGGGTGGCTGACCTTTTGCCTGGAGAACACAAGGTGCAGATTTTCAAGACCTACGGAACGGCAATGCTGAAGGATGAGGAACTGGAAGTTGAATTCGTAGGCGCCCGAAAGGAGTCCTACACCCATGACAGCAGAAACCCGCGTGTAGAGACGGGGACGCTCAAAGACGATCAGAACCGCAGAGATTTCACGATAAATGCAATGGCCATAAGCCTGATGAAGGAGGATTTCGGCAGTCTCCTGGATCCGTTCAACGGGCTGCAGGACCTTGAGGACAAAGTCATTCGAACTCCATTGGACCCGGACATCACTTTCAGTGACGACCCCCTGCGAATGATGCGTGCCATCCGATTCTCGAGTCAGCTGAGTTTCAGGATAGATTCAGACTGCCTGGATTCCATTCGAAGAAATTCCGAAAGGATCAACATTGTAAGCAAAGAGCGAATTGTCGATGAGCTCAACAAAATCCTGATGAGCCCAAAACCTTCGATCGGGTTGAGACTCCTGTTTGAGACTGATCTTTTGCCTCACATTCTCCCTGAGTTGTCTGCCTTGAGAGGCGTCGAGCAAATTCGGGGTCAGAAGCACAAGGACAATTTCTATCACACGCTTCAAGTTGTCGACAATATTTCGGAGAACACTGACAATCTTTGGTTGCGCTGGGCGGCATTGCTGCATGACATAGGCAAGGCTCCAACAAAAAAGTTTGACAAAAAGATCGGCTGGACCTTTCATGGACACGAGTTCATAGGATCAAAGATGGTCAAAAGGATATTCAAGCGTTTGAAAATGCCACTGAATGAGAAGATGAAGTACGTTCAGAAAATCGTCATGATGAGCTCGCGCCCCGTTGTTCTTGCTGAGAATGTGACTGATTCAGCTGTGCGCCGACTGATCTTTGACGCCGGTGAGGATCTCGATGACCTGATGACTCACTGTGAAGCGGATATAACGACGAAAAACAAGAAGAAAGAAAAGGAGTACCTCGACAATTTCAAAAGCGTTCGGCAGAAAATCAAAGAAGTCGAGGAGAGGGACCATGTTCGAAATTTCCAGCCTCCCATATCGGGGGAACTCATCATGGAGACTTTCAACATGAAACCCTGCCGCGAAATAGGTCTTATCAAGGACTCGATCAAGGAGGCCATTCTCGAGGGCGAGATTGCCAATGACTACGACGAGGCCTATGCCTTTATGGTTAAGAAGGCCGAATCCCTCGGACTGTCAAAAATGGACTAAGTCAAAATTCGACTAGGCAAGAATATTCCTTGAGATCACCAGCTTCTGAATCTCGGAAGTTCCTTCTCCAATTGTGCAGAGCTTGGCGTCGCGATAGAATTTTTCGACCGGGAAATCCTTGGTATAGCCGTACCCGCCGTGAATCTGGACCGCCTCATTGGCGATTTTGACGCATACTTCTGAAGCGTACATCTTGGCCATAGCGCTGATGCTGACAATTTTCTCACCTTTGTTCTTCATGCTGGCGGCCTTGTGCAATAGAAGCTCGGAGGCTTCAATTTCAGTCAGCATATCGGCCAGTTTGAATCCAATTGCCTGGAAATGAGCTATAGGTCTCCCAAACTGTTCTCTCTCCTTGGCGTATTTCAGTGAAGCCTCATATGCACCCTTTGAGATTCCGAGGGAAAGAGCCCCTATTGAGATTCTTCCTCCATCGAGGACCTTGAGGGCCTGAATGAATCCTTCCCCAACATCACCGAGAATATTGTCTTTGTGAATCCGGCAATTGTCGAAAATCAGCTCTGCTGTCTCAGAGGCCCGCATCCCCATTTTGTCCTCTTTCTTTCCCGAGGAAAATCCGGGGGTCCCTTTTTCGATGACAAAAGCGGTCATGCCCCGGGAGTCACCTTTTTCTCCGGTTCTCACCACAACAACGGCAATGTCTCCACTAATTCCGTGTGTTATGAAGTTTTTTGCCCCATTGAGAACATAGTAATCGCCGTCCTGTTTGGCGGTTGTGCTCATTCCCCCGGCATCACTTCCGGTATTGTGCTCAGTAAGCCCCCAGGCGCCGATCCACTCACCGTGTGCCAACTTGGGGAGCCACTTCTGCTTCTGCTCCTCGTTTCCGAATTCCAGGATGTGATTCGTGCAAAGCGAGTTGTGGGCAGCCAGAGAAAGTCCAACCGACGAATCGACTTTGGAAATCTCTTCGATTACTGTGATGTATTCGTGGTAGTTCATTTCGCTGCCACCGTATTTTTCCGGAACGAGAACTCCCATGTAGCCCATTTCACCGAGTTTGTGAAAAAGCTCTTCCGGGAAGGTTTGTTTTTCATCCCAGTCCATCATGTAAGGGCGGATATGTTTCTTAGCGAACTCCCTTATGGAATGCGCAATTGTCTTCTGAGTATCTGATTTTTCGAAGTTCATGCAACCGTTTTTATTCAGCAAACAAATATACGGCTATTCTATCATATTTATCGAGGGGGAAAGAGTCGATTTTCTTCAGATCCGACAGATCTGTAATGAGTTTTTCTTCCGATCGGAAAGCCATGATTTTTCGCGTGAGCTCATAGTCGATGTAGGGTAGATTCAGGATCTGCTGAAAGCTTGCTGTGTTGATGTTTACTTTTTCGATGCGAGGCGGCTCCACTATTTCAAATTTCTGAAGAAGGCTCTCAATGGCCTCATCGGGCAGGTTGTAGACTTCGTAGAGCTGATTGTCAAAGCTGAATCCACCGAGCAAGTTTCTGTAAGAAATTATTCTTTTGGATAGAATGGGCCCGATCCCGGTTACGCCTTGCAAGTCTTCACGGGAAGCTTTGTTCAGGTCTTTCTTGTCAGCGATTTCCCTTTCCGTTCGCGCATCGCGTCGGAGGTATTGCTTTTTAAACTTCGGGAACTCGAAAAAGACCGAAATTTTGTCGAGCAAGCTGTCACTGACTCCTGTAACTACTTGAAAATCGGATGCAGATTTCAAGAACTTACCCTGATCGCGAAATGCCAAAAGGCGATCGATTTCTTCCGGGCTCATTCCGAGAGTGTAGCCTTTGTAATCGCTAATGTAATTGGGATTGAACGGATAGATGCGATAGCTCGTTGAATCGGATTCATTGCCTTGCATCGAATCAAGCAGCCTTTCAATTTCCCGGAGTTCATCCAGGTTGTCTGCGGAATGGTAGGGGGCGAAGAGCTCATCCGTAAAGTACAGGACGAGCTGAAGCAAGATGATGAGGGTTGCTAAAATCAAAATCCCATTTCTTTGGCTTTTGCTATACCAGAAATGGGATTCGTGAAATCTCATGTGTTTATTTGTCTATTGGGTCATGCTAATCGGTATTGACTCCATTCTTGATGGCATCAAGATATCTGTTCAGTTCTTCCTTTACGCGTGGATAAAGCAGAATAAGTCCGATCATATTGGGGAACACCAGGGCCAGAATCATGGCATCTGAGAACTTGATGACGGCATCCAGGGTAGCCGAAGCTCCAATAACAACAAATACCAGGAAGAGGAATTTGTAAATCAGGTCAGCCGTCTTGCCCCGTCCGAAGAGGAACTTCCAGGACTGAAGCCCGTAGTAGGACCAGGAGATCATGGTAGAAAAGGCAAATAATATGATTGCCAGAGTGAGAATGTATCGGAACCCCGGAAGAACCGAGTCGAAAGCCATGGAGGTCAGGTCGACCCCTCCAACATATTCGCCAGAGGAATTTAGCATCACTGCACTGTTGGCAGAATTCCCATAATCAAAGGCTCCTGTGTCCATGTTGAAGAAGATGATCACCAGGGCAGTCATCGTGCAGATAACAACTGTATCGATAAAAGGCTCCAACAGGGCAACTACGCCTTCCGAAGCCGGATATTTTGTTTTTACGGCGGAGTGCGCAATCGCTGCCGATCCTGCTCCCGCTTCATTGGAGAACGCAGCACGCTGGAATCCGACGATGATCACACCCAGAACGCCACCCAGTCCTGCCATAGGGTTGAAGGCTCCTGAGAAGATCATGCTTGTTGCAGCTCCCATATGTTCGATATTTGAAAATATGATGATGAGGGCCGCAACGACGTAAATCACGGCCATAAAAGGAACGATTTTCTCTGTGATTTTTGCAATTCTCTTGATGCCACCGATGATTACGATTCCGACTAAAATCGCCATGATGACACCAATGGCAAATCCGATACCTCCTCCGCTGATCCCGAGCAGACTCACGATCTGGACCGCCGCCTGATTCGATTGGAAAGCGTTGCCACCTCCGAACGAGGCGCCGACACAGAGAATCGCAAATGTAACTGCCAGGATTTTTCCGAGAACAGCCTTATTCTGCGCTTGCAGACCCCGCTTGAGGTAATACATGGGGCCTCCGTAAACGGTTCCGTCTTCACCTACATCCCTGTAGCGAACTCCCAGCGTGCACTCAACGAATTTTGTGGACATTCCAATCAAACCGCATACGATCATCCAAAAAGTGGCACCGGGGCCTCCTACTGCAATGGCAACCGCAACACCTGCAATATTACCAAGCCCGACAGTTCCCGATACTGCTGTGGCAAGTGCCTGAAAATGACTGACTTCTCCGTCTTTGCTCTCATCTTTGATCGTGTCCACGAGGTCACCGTCAACAACATTGAGCTCCACTTTTTCCACGCTGTGATGGTCCAGGGCGTCATATTTTCCACGAACGGTGTTGATGGCCAGCTTGAATTTGGTAATCGCCGGAAAACTGAAAAAGACCGTGAAAAAACTCGCCCCCAGAATCAGGAGTATCAAGACGATTGGAACATCGTAGGACCCCAGGGGGATCGTCGTAAGGACGGTATTCTCCCACCAGGTGGCCAGAGGCATGAACTTATCATTGATTCTCTCATCCAGGCCCTTTTCCTGGGCGATGGATAAAAAGGGTAGAAATAGCAGTGCGAGCGGAAGTATTTTTTTCGACATGTGTATCGGTGAAATTTTGAATTAGAGCCGCAATATCTAAAAAAATATGGCTAGGGGCAAATGAAATCCGTTAAAATGCCGCCCATCCTTACTCATTTTAGGCTTATAACTTCCCTGTATTTCAAACGTGTCGATTATCGAGCTCGAAGACTTTTCCAGCTTCGCACAATTCACAATTGGCGAAGTGCTCCTCAGCCTCCTGAAGAAACAGGTTGACGTCTTTGTAGCGACTTGAAAAATGTCCCAGGATCAGTTTTTTCGCCTTAGCCATTGAGGCTATCTTGGCCGCCTGTGCCGCGGTTGAGTGGCGCGTCGTCTCGGCAAGCTCAACATGTTGTTCCAAAAATGTCGATTCGTGGTAGAGCAGATCGGTTCCCCGAATCAATTTGGCTACAGATTCGGAATATGTTGTGTCGCTGCAATACGCATAGGAAAGTGGAGGAGGGGGTTCAGTGGTCAGTTCTTCATTTGTCAACACCTTTCCCAGGGAGTCTGTAAAGTCCTTTCCGTCTTTGAGATTCTGATAGTCGCAAATCTCGATGTCCTGATGTTTTGAGATGACTTCCATGTTCAGTTTTCTCGGAGCCGGCTTTTCCCGGAACAGAAATCCGTTGGTGTAGATGCGGTGGCGCAAGGGAATGGTTCGGACCTCAATTTTATCATTTTCCAATATAAGCTCACTCTCGTTTGAACTTAATTCATGGAAGTGAAGCGGGTAGTCTATCCATGACTTGGAGAGTTTCAGCTGAAGTTGAATAATTTCTTTCAGTCCTTTAGGGCCATATACGTGCAGCTCGTTTTGCCGGTTTAGCCGGCTGAAGGTCGAAATCAAACCAATCAGACCGAAGAAATGATCTCCGTG
>JAUIKV010000262.1 GCA_030430615.1 Bacteroidia bacterium | reverse complement strand
CACAGAAAAAGTCGAAATGATTTACGACCATCCTTTCGGTGTGAATACTATTTATCGGGACAGAACGGGAGCACTCTGGTTTTCTCAATCGGCAGAGAGCACAAATTTGGGCGAGATGTTTCAGGCGGCGAATTTGCCTGTTCCTACCGGCGCCGTTTTTCGGATGGCAGATTTGAAAAGTACCCCGGTTAAGATTTTGGACAGCCTCTACTTCTCCAACGGGATCACCATGGACAGTGAGGAAACGCACCTCTATGTCGCCGAAACCATGATGGACAGGGTTCATAGACTGGAAGTTGACACAAAAACAGGGAAATCAAGCTATTTGGGGGTAGCCACCAACGTGGGGACTCCGGATAATCTATTGATCGACAATGAAGGTCGCCTGGTCATTGCTTCACCCCTTTACAACCAGGTGATTTTAGTAGATTTTGAAAATCACTCTCAACATGTGATTTTTGATGGTTCCACTCCGGAAAATGTCAGGGTAACCAATGAATGGCATCGAAGAAGCCGTTTGGGCATGGAGCGACTTGATCAGCTGTCTGGCGATTTATTCAGTCCACTTCCGGGATTGCTCACTGGCATGTTCTTTTCCAAGGACGGTCAAACCCTGTATATTTCCAATCTGGGAAATGACCTGGTGAAATTAGACTACAGATAAAAATCACCCTGATTAATCACTATTGTCTGCCGGAGGTTCTTCGGATTCGCACTGAGTAGGCCTTAGACGGATTCACATGCAGGAATTGTTCGAATTCTTCATCGGCAAAACCTCGAGATTTTAACTCCGGGAAGAGCTTTTTGAAGATGGCCGTGTACGGATTGATCGCTTGTTTTTGTTTTTGAGGATCATACCATCCGGAATCATGCGAGATTAAAATTTTGCCGAGAATTCCGTTACTTTTTGCAAACTCTAATTTCTCCAGGTGCTTATCCATTTCCCAACCCAGCCCGTCGAGACTGATCCAGCATCCCATCTCCGCAGCTTGGAGATAACTTTCATTGTTCTCCTCATTCTGCGCATGGACCCAGATAAAGGCCTCCGGTGAGACCCCCATTTCCTTGAGGATGGTGAGCTGCGGCCACAGACCAATCGCTTCCCCGGTATGGGAAGCTATCGTCAAACCGGTTTTCAGGTGCGTGAGGGCAGCAGCTTTAACCAATTTTTCGTGCATGGGGTGTAGAGGATTCGCAGCATCAACACCTATTTTAATGAAACCGGGTCGAATCGAGCTCCCTTCAATCCCATTCTCAAACTCATCGATCCAGGTCTGAGCGAGTTCTTCTGCAGTCATCTCCCAGGCGTACGGCGGGATGAATTTATTCTCGCGCGCCCCATATAGCCCGGTGTTGGTCACTATTCTAAGGCCTGATTCTTGAGCAATACGCTCAAGAAGCCCAACATCTCTTCCCAGGTAATTTGGGGTTGCATCCACAAAATAATCCACCTGGAATTCCTGAATCTCATCCAAAAAGGGCATCACCGCCTTGATTATCGAATCGCGATTCCAGGTTGAGGGTTGAATGCTGTCAGCTCCAATGAAATCGACCAGGATATGCTCGTGAGACAACCATTTGCGATTGAAATCAGGTTCATTCGCTCCATGCACATCCTGGATGAAGGGCTTTTCCTTCTTTGATTCGCAAGCGGACAGCAAGACAAACACGATAAGTGCACTTGTCATTCTTAAAACAATTCTCGTCAATTCGGCCAAAATAATTTACCAATCTAAATCCTATATGCGAAATTGGAGATTTTTCTGCTCTAAAACAATACCGAATCAAGACAAGCGTTATTCAATAGTTGCTATGAAAATCCTTTTCCCCCGGAGGATCGGACCAAGAATTTGGTCCGATTTTTTTTTTGACCGCACGCGAGGTCCAAAATAGCAGGGTTCAACTGTAACTATTTTATGGACATGCGGTCTTTAGAGTATTCAACTTCAATTGGTTCGGGGGTATGACTTTAGCGTTAGCTCCCGGGCCTTTTTCATTTTTCATATCTTTAAGCATCAACAACCAAATGGTAGTTGCGGGAATCCTGACCGCATTTAAAATTCTGAACTGTGAAAAACCTAATCCTAATTGCAATCGCGCTGCTTGTTTCAATATCGTGCCTCGCACAGCAAAACAACAGAGAGTTAAAACAAGTCACTTTTTCCGGCAGAGGCTACGAACTGGGGCTTGAGCATGGAAAAACGCTTAAGAAAGAAATTGGAGAGATCATCGAAGCCTGGAAAAAGAATACCTCAAAAGCCCTGGGCAAGGATGCAGATTCGGTGCTCATAGATTTCTACGCCTATGCCGAATTCACCGGGGCCATTCAAAAATGGACGCCCGAGCTTTATGAAGAAATCCGGGGAATCGCCGAAGGATCCGATCAGAAGATCGATGACATCCTGGTCTTGAATCTCCTGGATGAGTTCTGGGTGTATGTGAACAACCTTCACAACCATCATTGCAGTGGTGTCGGTGTTGCTTCCAGAAATGGAAAGCCCGGGTACATTTCGCAAAACATGGACCTTGAAAACTACACCGATGGATTCCAGGTCCTCATGCGTCTGAGCCCGACCGAAGACAGCCCTGAGCAGCTGATCCTGACCCACCCCGGGTTGATCGCCCTCAACGGACTGAACCAGGAGGGAATCGGTGTTTGTGTCAATACGCTCATGCAACTGAAAGCTTCTCCCAAGGGACTGCCAGTTGCCTTTGTCGTCAGGCGCATCATCAATTCGACGGATAAAGAAGAACTGCTCTCGTTTGTTCAGGAGGTGAATCACGCTTCAGGGCAAAACTACATGATCGGCGTGCAGGGGCAAATCTTTGATTTCGAAGCCTCAGCCAACAAAGTGGTTCGCTATGACCCCATGAATGAAAATGGCACTGTTTATCATACCAACCATCCCATTGTCAATGATGACATTAAGCCCTGGTTTCAAGTTTACAGCCCCCACGTTGAGGAAGGTCTGAAACCAACAAATTCAAACAGCCACCTTCGGCTGCAGGCCGTCCAAAAAAGGATGGTATCCCAACCCACAGTCGACGAAGCTCTGATCAAGGAAGCACTGCGCTCGAAAGATGACAAGGACAACCCGGTTTGTCGTGCCAATCGCGAAAACGGAAATGGATTCACATTTGCATCCATTATCATGACACTCAACGAAGAACCCAACATCCAGGTTCTTGCGGGCCCGCCCGACGAGTCTGAGTACAAAAGAGTAGATTTCAACTCCAAACCTTAAAAATCCAAAAATGAAAAACACCTTTTTTTTCGCAGCCCTGCTGCTAGTAGCCTGGCAGTCATACGGGCAGAAGCCTCGAGCCAGAGACCTGGGAGTTCCCTTTGTCGGAGAAACCGGGAAATTCAATGCGATCACGGACGTTCAGGGTGTCGAGGTGGGATACAGCACTCTCATTTCTGGCAAAGGCAAGAACATACTGGGTGAAGGACCGGTCAGAACCGGTGTCACGGCCATTTTTCCGCGGGGTAAAGCCAAAAAGTTCAGCCCGGTTTATGCCAATTGGTACAGCCTCAACGGCAATGGAGAAATGACCGGCACGACCTGGGTGACGGAATCCGGGTTTTTGGAGACAC
>JAUIKV010000261.1 GCA_030430615.1 Bacteroidia bacterium | reverse complement strand
TTGACGTCAGAGGTGTAGAAGGAAAGTGTCTTGGTCGATCCGTCCAACTTGAATTTAGGCTCCCAAATCAGTTGATTGCGGTAATCCGGGATTCGCTTGTATCTCTCCGGATACCTGTAGTCCTGCACGAAATAGTCCTTTCCCAATTCTGGACGAAAGAGTTGTGTGTCTTTTTCTTTCAACGCGGGCAGACTCTCTATAAAATCACCCTCGTACGACTCCATCGCGATTATACCTTCAAAAACTTCTGAGCCATACAGATACTGCTGATTGATCACGCTGACCTTTTTGATCTTGGAGGCCTTGGCCTCAACAACGGTATTGTGATCCTGTATGAAAAGACCGTCAATCAGCAGAAGCGAATTCAGACCGGTTTCGACATCGTCGTCGTACACGCGCACATGGATGAACTGCTTTCCTTTGCGCTGTCGCGTGGAGGCCTGTTCGATAACTTCAATTATGGTTTCCTTGATTGTCGGGAAACGCGTGTAATCATCCAGATAGTACTCATGACTCGGCGTGTGGAAGAAAGGAGGGAAGTCCTTTATTTTGCCGATGCTGTCGATTCTATTCTCTGCATATGCATTTTGAATCTGGTTTTGAACGCTCCGCTCGAGAATGTATTCCTTCATATTCTCATCGAGGACAAAGTCGTTGAATTTTAAATTCGAATAGTCCGGTGATTTGAATTCATCTATCTCTACACGGAACGAATCCCGATCCTCACCGATCACCTGGATGAGGGCCTGCTGATTGGAATAAGACTCATCCACATTGAAGAAGAACGTTCCGTTTTCTCTTGTGCTGGATATCTTGAAAAGATAGTTGTTTCCGGGAATTGACAGGGCAACCTTTCGATTCGGTGCGGTCTCTCCCGTTTCATTTCGAGTTACTGTTCCTCTCAGCAACTCACCCCTCAGCTCAGGAAGAGCTTTAGTTTTTCCACGAGTAACTTTGATCATTTCAGCTTCACCTTTCACGCTCTCGGCGAAAGCAGTTGACGATGCTCTTTGTGGAACAGGAATCTCTTCGATGATCTTTCTCACTGACAGGGAATAATCTCCGTACCAGTCGGAAGGAACGCCATTGACCGATAGATTGATCCGTTCCCTGTTTCCTGCCGTCTGAGGGCTTAACCGAAGCTGAACTCCACTTGGGCTGTCAGAAACATCAATTCTTCTGCTGACTGCCTTTGCCTGAGATTGAATGCTGTCGGAAGCCGATCGCATGAGTCCGCTTTGATTGTTTTGGAAGGGATTTATCACGACAACATCATTTTGATAAAAATTGTCTACTTCCCCGTTTCTCATCCATTGAGTGAAGCC
This sequence comes from Bacteroidia bacterium, assembly GCA_030430615.1. Lineage (GTDB taxonomy): Bacteria > Bacteroidota > Bacteroidia > Flavobacteriales > Flavobacteriaceae > Lutimonas. The sequence continues at coordinate 2,279 of JAUIKV010000261.1, read as the reverse complement.
CACCAGTTTGTAATTTCCCGAGGGTACAGAAGTCGGAACAAAAAAATCGCCTGCCCCGGATCCATTCTCCAATCTTACCTTATGGCTGAATACTGCATTCCCATTTTTATCGACAAGTTCTACGTAGGCGACCTTGCTCAGATCGGATAAGGCTCCCGTTTCGGTGTTCAGGCAATACAGTTTGTAGTACAGGTACTCCCCACTCATCAGCAAAGTTGTGTTCTGATGCAAATAAATCCTCTCCCCAGGCATCAAAAAGTCAGTTGCAGGAGATGATTGTGCCCCAACCTGGTCTAAGGACAATATCAAAAGGAGAATAACAAGGATTTTTTTCATGACATTTGCTTTATTTGAATTATTCGGGCTGCTTTATTCTTCCCAGAATTCAGGTGGCTCACTAGTTCCCAGCGCTGTACAATCCCCGCAGGCCCTGGGCACCGTTATGTAGGGCCCTTGCAACTGGCCCTGATTCATGTTCTCTTCGAGGAACTTAACAAGATTCGCTTGTATTGCATCGAATAGCGGATAATTAGGTGGCACAGCTTGCGTTACAATTGGAGGTGCGGCACGTCCACATTCAATGAAATAGGGTGGCAGCGGCTCACCTGGGAAGAAGTCCTCGTAATTGAAATATAGTCTTTTCTCTGTAACAGCCGAGACCTGGAAAAAACCGAGCACCTTTTCGTTTCTGTCCTCGGTCGAGCGAATATTGCTGCTTATGAATCCGGGTTGAATCTGACTGAGCGTGTTGTCACTGCCGGAAAGTTGGTTGAGGATTTCGTAATAGGTATAGGCTTCCAAAGACTGCACGTACTGTTTGACAAGAATGCTGTAACGGTGACTGATCACAGGATCATCCGCCGATATATTCCGAACCGAAAACCCGGACACCCGATCTTCTGAAAGATTGGTCGTTGAGGTTATGATTATGCTGTTTGAATTCACAGTGTTGTAACAGGTCTTTTCCTCAAGGGGCCGAATTGCATCAGGTGAGATAGAATCCGGTCTGTAAACCACAAAATCTTGTCGCGTCCAGTCAGGAGCAATGATCTTGTAGCTCTCCTCGTATTCGTAGCGATAGTAGTTTGCCTGCCGGGTTGGATCATTGCTGTCCACCAAAATGGCCATGATCTCGTTTCCTATGCTGTTTACTTGTCGCTCAGCCGTCAATCTTTCTATTGGAACCGAGTTTGTCAGCTGCACTATGGGTGATTGATAGGTACGGCCCTCATTGGTAGTGACAATCAGTTGGTAATCAACGCCGCTCTCTGCCGCAAATTCATTCTCGGATTTGTAGACTCCAGGGCTGTCTTCTATAAACAAGATGCTCTGTCCATCGTTGACTACCACACGGACTTCTGCGTTTTGCTCGGGAATTGGTCCCTTTGTGTCAAATTCATACGTTCGTGACAACAGGAATTCCTGTGTCTTTTTTTCATCAGTCAGGGTAGCCTCGATCACGATCACGTCCTCAAACTTGAATTCCTCATCAACGTCAATCTCTTCGACACAGGACACGATGGCGCAAGCCACAAGCAGCGAAGCGATTAAATAGTTTACAGATATATTTCTTTTCATATTCTTTTTATTCAATCCAAAATTCCGGTGGATCCGTCTGACCGAGAACGGTGCAATCTCCACATGGGGTCGGAACGACATCAAATGGACCCACATTCTGCTCCGGAGGCTGATGATCCTGAAAATATTTGACCAATCCGGCCTGAATCGCATCTTTGAGTGGCGTACCCGCCGGAGTTGCGATGGGAGGTGCTGATATCCTGCAACTCACAAAATAGGGGGGCAGTGGCTCGCCTGGAAAAAAATCCTCGTAATTGAAAAAGATTCTCTCCTCGGCTACCGAGGACACGTCAAAGAATCCTAAAACTTTCTCATCCCGATCCGCCGTGGAAAAAATATTGCTCGCAATGAAACCGGGTTGTATCTGCGTCAAGGCATTGCCCGAGGCCGAAAGTTGATTCAGGAGATCGTAATAGCTGAAGGCTTCGAGAGACTGCACGTATTGTCGCACCAGAATGCTGTACCTGTGGCTCAGCACGGGATTGTCCGCAGAGATATTACGGACCGCAAAACCGGATACGCGATCTTCGTTTAATTCAGTCGTCGAGGTCTGAATGATGCTGTTTGAAATATCCGTGTTATAACACTCCTTTTCGTCAAGAGATCTCGTTTCAAAACCGGGGAATGCCAAATCATTGCCGTATTCGTCCTGCAGGATCACAAACTCGCTATTCACCCAATTCGGGGCGATTATTTTGTAA
>JAUIKV010000260.1 GCA_030430615.1 Bacteroidia bacterium | reverse complement strand
AGGAAAAAAACTACCGCGACGTATATGAGGGGTTTATACATGCGTGTTTTTTAAAGGTGAGTACTAAAGCGTAAATATAGGAAAATTAAGATACAATTGGATTCTTTGCGCATTCGCTCTTTAAGCGTAACTTTGCGCTCCTCAAACCCTATCTGAATAAAGGAGAAACGAACGGATAAGATGAAATATCATTTCAATGAAATAGAGGCCAAATGGCAAAAGTTCTGGTTGGAAAATGAAACTTTTAAAGCTGAAAACGAGAGTTCCAAACCTAAATTCTACGTTCTGGACATGTTTCCGTACCCGAGTGGAGCAGGACTGCATGTTGGACACCCCCTAGGATACATCGCTTCGGACATTTACGCCCGATACAAAAGGCACAAAGGATATAACGTTCTTCATCCGCAGGGATATGACTCGTTTGGACTTCCGGCCGAACAGTATGCCATTCAAACAGGTCAGCATCCGGCGAAGACCACCGAAGAGAACATCAAAACCTACAGAAGGCAGCTGGATCAAATCGGATTCTCCTATGATTGGAGTCGTGAAGTGAGAACCTCTGACCCCGAGTACTATCGCTGGACTCAGTGGATATTCATCCAACTCTTCGAATCTTACTACTGCAATGACGCGGACCAGGCGCGACCCATATCTGAATTGGTGGAAGTTTTCAATCAGGAAGGCAATCAAAGTATCAATGCGGCATGCGACGAAGACGTTCCAATCTTCAGTGAGATACAATGGAAAAACTGGACGGATGTTGAGCAGGAAATGGTCCTGGCCAAATACAGGCTGACCTATCTTTCGGAAACTGAAGTCAACTGGTGTCCGGAACTTGGCACGGTTCTGGCCAATGACGAAATTGTCAATGGGGTTTCAGAACGCGGTGGATTCCCGGTGGTCAGAAAGAAAATGAAACAGTGGTCCATGCGAATCACTGCTTATGCGCAGCGCCTGTTAGATGGGCTGGAGAAGATTGACTGGCCTCAGCCGCTCAAGGATTCCCAGAGGAACTGGATTGGAAGGTCGGAGGGAGCCATGGTTCGTTTCAAGGTGAAAAATTTGAATGAGGAGTTCCAGGTTTTCACTACTCGTCCTGATACAATTTTTGGGGTCTCTTTCATGACCCTGGCGCCGGAGCATGAACTGGTAGAAAAAATCACCACCCCGGATCAGCAGCAGGAAGTTGAGGACTATGTTATGGCGACTTCCAAGAGAAGTGAGAGGGATCGTATGTCAGACGTGAAAACCATCAGCGGCGTTTTTACGGGGGCCTATGCTGTGCATCCCTTTACCGGGGAAGACGTTCCGATTTGGATTGGAGACTACGTGCTCGCGAGCTACGGAACAGGAGCCGTCATGGCTGTTCCCTGTGGTGACCAGCGCGACTACGATTTTGCGAAGCATTTCGGGTTGGAAATCCCCAATATCTTCAAAGACCAGGATATTTCTGAGTCCGCCTGCGAAGATAAAAGCGCAGTGATCGCCAATTCTGATTTCATCTCTGGAATGGATGCTGCCACTGCAATACGAAGGATTATTGATGAGATGGAGAAAAGAGGTATCGGACAGGGTAAAATCAATTACCGGCTAAGGGATGCCGTGTTCTCCAGACAGCGTTACTGGGGAGAGCCTTTCCCGGTTTATTATGACAACGGCGTGCCTCGCATCATTGATGAAAAACATTTGCCTTTGAGACTGCCGGAGGTTGAAAAGTACCTGCCGACGTCAGATGGTAAGCCGCCACTTGGGAATGCGAAGAGCTGGGCCTGGTGCACAAAAACGGAAACAGTTGTCAGCAATGACCTGATCGATCAGAAGAGTGTTTTTCCAATCGAGCTCAATACAATGCCTGGATGGGCGGGCAGCAGCTGGTACTTCAATCGTTACATGGATGCCCGTAACAGGACTTCTTTTACGGGTAAAAAGGCCCTGGAATACTGGCGCGACGTAGATCTTTATATAGGAGGAAGTGAACACGCAACAGGACATTTGTTGTATTCGCGCTTCTGGCAGAAATTCTTGTACGATCGTGGCCTGGTCCCTGTCGATGAGTACGCTAAAAAGCTCATTAACCAGGGTATGATCCTGGGCACCAGTGCCTTTGTGTATCGTCTGGAGGGTGAAAACACATATGTTTCTCAGACCCTTGTCGGGGATCAAAAAGTTCAACCCATCCACGTGGACGTGAGCCTGGTGAATGCCTCAAATGAACTTGATGTAGAAGCCTTTAAGAGGAACACTCTGAACAAAGAAACCCGGCAGGCCAGGTTCGTCCTGGATGACGGTAAATACATAGTGGGCCGTGAAGTTGAGAAAATGTCGAAGTCCAAGTACAATGTGGTAAACCCGGATGACATTTGCAAGAATTACGGTGCCGACACCCTGCGACTCTACGAAATGTTCCTGGGGCCGCTTGAGCAGGCCAAGCCTTGGAACACGGCAGGAATTTCTGGGGTGCACGGCTTTTTGAAGAAGCTCTGGAAGCTTTACCACAATAATGAAGAAGGCATTTTCTCTGTTTCGGATGCGGAGGCCACCACGGAAGAACTCAAAACCCTGCACAAGACTATCAAGAAGGTGGACGAGGATATTGCTAATTTCTCTTTTAACACCTCGGTCAGTTCGTTTATGATTGCGGTAAATGAGCTAACCGCCATGAAATGTGACAAAAGAGCGATTCTCGAGCCCCTGATCGTCTTGATCTCTCCATATGCGCCTCATATTGCAGAGGAGCTTTGGGAGAAGCTCGGTCATTCAAAGTCCATAGCCTCGGCTGATTTCCCTGTTTTTGAAGAGTCCTATCTCATAGAAAGCACAAAAGAGTATCCGATTTCCTTCAATGGCAAAATGAGGTTTACGCTTGAGCTCTCCCTCGATCTCTCCCGGGAGGAGGTAGAGAAGATTGTCCTTGCAGACGAGAGGACAGTTCATCAACTTGGAGGGCGTACTGCTAAAAAGGTGATTTTCGTTCCGGGTAAAATCATTAACGTTGTCGGATAGATTTGATCAATACGATATAGAATATTTAAAGGTTTTAGGAAATTGTTGATAAATATTCAATAGTAATGATGTGAGTCCTTGTTTGAATTTCTTCAATTGAGCTATTTTTAGCAAAAAAAATAGCATCATGATCATAGGACTTCCCAAAGAAATCAAGAATAACGAAAGCCGTGTCGCATTAACTCCGGCAGGTGTATTTGAACTCGCACAGAACGGTCACCAGGTTTTTATTCAAACAGGGGCCGGCATCAGCAGTGGATACGAGGATAAAGAATACGAAGGCGTCGGCGGAATTATTCTCTCGTCTTTGAAGGAAGTTTACGATCGCGCTGAAATGATCGTCAAGGTCAAGGAGCCTATCGAGGAGGAGTACGACCTTATCAAAGAAGACCAAATTGTATTCACATATTTTCATTTTGCATCTTCAGAGAAACTGACCCGGGCCATGATAGACAGCGGTGCCATCTGCATTGCCTACGAAACGGTCCAGACAGATGACGGCAAACTGCCCCTGTTGACGCCAATGTCCGAGGTCGCTGGCCGAATGGCGGTCCAGCAGGGTGCGAAGTATTTGGAAAGACCCGTCAAGGGCAAAGGTGTTT
>JAUIKV010000259.1 GCA_030430615.1 Bacteroidia bacterium | reverse complement strand
GTAGGTTTTGTCGCTCAAAGTCATGGCGGGTGCCACCGTGATGGAGTCTCCCGTATGGATGCCCATCGGATCCATGTTCTCAATGGTACAAATGATCACTACGTTGTCGTTCTTGTCACGAAGCAGCTCCAATTCGTATTCTTTCCAACCCAACAGGGCTTTGTCGATCAGCACTTCATGAATAGGGGAGGCTTCCAGTCCGCGTTGCAGCAGGGTGTCAAATTCCTTCGGGTCGTGCACGATGGAGGCTCCGTATCCACCCAGCGTAAATGAAGGGCGTATAACCAGTGGGAAACCAAACTCCTGGGCGATTTCCTTTCCGCGTAAAAACGAGGTAACCGTCTTCGATGGAGCCTGTCCGATCCCGATCTTTTCCATCAGCGCCCTGAACTGCTCACGGTCTTCAGTGATTTGGATCGCGTCAATGTCCACTCCTATGAGCTCGACACCGTAATCTTCCCAAATTCCTTTGTCATCAGCCTCGATACAGAGGTTCAGAGCCGTCTGACCTCCCATGGTTGGCAGTACAGCATCCACCTTGTGCTTTTCAAGGACTTCAATGATCGATTTCGTCGTGAGCGGCTTGAGATAAACATGATCCGCCATGGTCGGGTCGGTCATGATGGTGGCCGGATTCGAGTTGATCAAAACCACTTCAATGCCTTCTTCGCGAAGGGACCGAATGGCCTGAGTTCCTGAGTAGTCAAATTCGCAGGCCTGACCGATGATGATCGGTCCGGAACCTATGATCAAGATGGAGTTGATGGACGTGTTTCTCGGCATGCTGTTCAGATTTTTTTAAGTTTGAGTATTTAACGTTTTGTGATCTAGTATTTTATCTCATTTTGACCCCTTTATCCTGAATTTGGGTCAAAAAAAAGGTGTTACCTGTAAAAGTAACACCTTTCTGTATATGAATCTGTCATATTATTTTTTGTGGCCTGGTTCTGAAGAAACGGTTAGTCTGGTTCTGCCTTTCGCTCTTCTTCGGGCAAGTATCTTCTTTCCATTCACACTCGACATGCGCTCTCTGAAACCGTGCTTGTTCTTCTTCTTCCTGTTGGATGGCTGGAACGTTCTTTTCATTTCTTTTTAATCTTAGATATTTCTGTTCGTGCTTTTGATTTCGACAAAAGTTCGGCAAATATACAAAGACTTTTATTTCTGACAAGGAGATGAATAAAAAAACTGGCGGCTGTTCGGGCTCTTTCATATTATAAGCGTAATTTTACGGAAATTTTCTTGAAAATGGGATACAATCAACCAATGCTGAGAGACAACGCACTTGAAGGACAGGTGATAATCATAACTGGAGGAGGAAGCGGACTTGGAAAAGCCATGACCACTTATTTTCTTGAACTGGGTGCCCGAACGGTCATCACTTCAAGAAACCTGGAGAAGCTGCAAAAGACAGCGGAAGAACTTGAAAAGTCGACAGGGGGAGAGGTATTGCCCCTTGCCTGTGACGTAAGGCATTACGACCAGGTGGAGGCTATGCTGAAGTCAACCCTTGATAAGTTCGGCAAAGTGGATGCGCTTGTGAACAACGCAGCTGGAAATTTCATCAGCCCGACCGAAAGGCTCTCAGCGAATGCCTTTGACACCATAATAGACATCGTTCTGAAGGGAAGTAAAAATTGCACGCTGGCGCTGGGCAAGCACTGGATTGATATTAAGCAGGAAAAATCCACGGTTCTGAATATCGTAACTACCTATGCCTGGACAGGTTCGGCTTATGTCGTGCCTTCGGCTACGGCAAAAGCAGGAGTGCTGGCCATGACACGGTCACTGGCGGTTGAATGGGCCAAATACGGCATACGCACAAATGCGATCGCTCCCGGACCATTCCCCACGAAGGGTGCCTGGGATCGCCTTCTTCCTGGCGACCTCAAAGAAGAGTTCGACATGAAAAAGAAGATTCCTCTTGGGCGCGTAGGGGAGCATCAGGAGCTGGCTAACCTGGCGGCCTATCTCGTCTCTGACTTTTCGGCTTTTGTCAATGGGGAGGTCATCACCATAGACGGCGGAGAGTGGCTCAAAGGTGCCGGTGAGTTCAACATGCTCGAAAAGATTCCCGAACAGATGTGGGACATGCTTGAGATGATGATCCGCAGCAAGAAAGACAAATAGACCAACCTTACTTTAGAAGAGCAATCCGTTGTGGATAATACCGCTTCGGATGTTAAAAACTTCGTTTTATAAGCTCGTAAATAGTTGTATTTTTACAGCGTTAAATTCAAATTTTGAATGGGAAAAATCATAGCGATTGCGAACCAGAAAGGTGGGGTCGGGAAAACCACCACCACCGTGAATCTGGCCGCCGCGCTTGGGGTGCTTGAGCAAAAGGTGCTTTTAGTGGATGCTGATCCTCAGGCTAATGCCACCTCCGGTCTCGGGATAGAAGTAGAAAAGGTTGAAATGGGAACCTACCAGGTGCTCGAGCATGCAGTTCCAGCCCGGGAAGCAATTGTCAAGACGGCATCACCCAATGTAGACATCATTCCGGCCCACATCGACCTGGTAGCCATCGAGATTGAGCTGGTGGATCGGGAACGCAGGGAATACATGTTGAAAGAGGCACTGAAGGAGATTCAGGCTGACTATGACTACATAGTGATCGATTGCGCCCCGTCACTGGGTCTGATCACCGTCAACGCGCTCACAACAGCTGATTCTGTGATCATTCCGATTCAGTGCGAGTATTATGCGCTTGAAGGATTGGGCAAATTGCTGAATACCATAAAGAGCATTCAGCAAATACACAATCCTGATCTCGATATTGAGGGTTTGCTGCTTACGATGTATGATTCCAGGCTGAGACTTTCGAACCAGGTTGTAGCTGAAGTCAAGAAGCATTTTCACAACATGGTGTTCAAGACGATCATCCAAAGAAACATTCGCCTGGGTGAGGCGCCAAGTTACGGTGAAAGCATCATCGCCTACGACGCTACGAGCCGTGGTGCGGTGAACTATATCAATCTTGCGCACGAGATCATAAAAAAGAACAGTAATGGCCAAAGCAACTAAAAAACAGGCGCTTGGACGAGGACTCTCGGCTCTGCTGAGCGATTCGGCCCAGGACATCAATTCGATCAAAGACAAGGATGCCGATAAACTCATCGGCAATATCCTGGAGATCGAGTTGGAGGCCATTTCAGTAAACCCCTTTCAGCCAAGAACCAACTTCAATGAGGAGGCCCTGAGAGAGCTGGCAGGCTCAATTCGTGAGCTCGGCGTCATACAGCCCATCACGGTCCGAAAAATGGAGGGCAATCAATTTCAGCTCGTGTCGGGAGAAAGAAGGTTCCGGGCTTCGAAGCTGATCGGTTTGAAAACCATACCGGCCTATGTCAGAATAGCGAACGATCAGGAAATGCTCGAGATGGCGCTTGTGGAGAACATCCAGAGAAAGGACCTGGATCCAATTGAGGTGGCACTTTCGTACAGGCAGCTTATCGAAGAGGTGAAGCTCACCCAGGAGCAGTTGAGCATCCGCGTGGGCAAGAACCGTTCAACGGTGACTAATTTTCTCAGACTTCTCAAACTCGACCCGATCATACAGACCGGAATTCGCGACGGATTTTTGAGCATGGGTCATGGGAGGGCCCTTATCAATATCCCTGACACGGATCTTCAGTTACAGGTTTATCA
>JAUIKV010000258.1 GCA_030430615.1 Bacteroidia bacterium | reverse complement strand
GATTTTGACGAGTATTTCAGAACGGACTGTTACAAATCTCCATTCCATTCGTCATAGATTGGAACAATAGATCACTAAAAATGAAGATCATCATGAAAAAAATATTCCTTGCCCTGTTCGCCTTTGTGCTCTTGAGCTCATGCGCCACAAATACTTCGTTTAATTCTTTCTACCAGGAACACCAGGACGATTCGGATTTTTCATTCGGCCTGAGCAGCTCACTTGTAGCGAGCTTCCTTCCGGATGAAGACATTGAAGACATCAAACCCCTTCTCAAAAAAGCCAAGCACGTAAGAATTCTTGTCTTTTCGGAAGATGCAGCCGATAAAACCGCAAAATTTGACAAATTCATCAATCGCTCCAAATTTGACAAGGTCGTCAAAGTTAAAGATGACGGAGACAACATCGCTTTCTTCACTCTCGAAGACAAAAAGAAAATCAAGGAAATAGTGCTGGAAATTTCTTCAGAAGACGACCTTGTGTTGCTGGGTCTCAAGACGAACCTGACGCATGAAGACCTTGAGGGCATCCTGCAGTAAATTCAAGTGACAGCCGCCTTGCGAATCATCCTTGCGTGAATGGAAACATTGGTGTTGACAAAGCCCGGGCAAATCATACTCACATGAATATTATCATCATGGTGATCAGCACGAAGGCTTTCGAAAAAACCGTGCAAGGCATGCTTGGAACCCGAGTAGGAGGAGCGAAGTGCGGCGCCGAAAGTATCAGGTTCACAGAGTCCTGTCCATAAGCCAGGGCCAGGCTCCTTCCTATGCCTGAAGAAGCTCCTGTGATCCAGATGGTCTTATTCGATTTTGTCATAGGGTTTACTTTTGATTTTATCACGTCTGGTTCCGCCAAATTAAGTCTTTTCGTGATAAATCGTACCTTTGCAGAAATTTTTCGGAAAGTGAGAATATTGCCATTTTTGATCATTCTGCTGAGCACCGGAGTTTGGGCTCAATACTCTATTAAAGGAACGATAGACCCCAACCACGATTATTCATGGATACTGTTGTACAAACTTGAAAACGGTGACCAGACCTATGTTGATAATGCCGATGTCGTAGACGGAGCGTTTGAATTCAAGGTAGACGGGGAGGCTTCGGGCATATACAGGGCCTACTATCAAATTGAGAACAATCTGTATGTAGAGTTCATTTACAACAAAGAAGAGGTTGACTTCACTTTCAACCCCGAAAATCCGGCAGAATCGATTCTATTCAATCAATCGGAAGAAAACAGCATTTATCAGGATTATTACAAGACAGTTCGAGCCAGTCAAAAAGCAATTGACTCGGTTCAGGGGCTTTATTTCAACACTAATGACCCTGAAGAAAGCAAGCGACTCGAGGCCGGGTACAATAAGGCTCTGAAGGATCTTGAGACACAGCAGAAGCATTTCGAAGAACGTGCTGAGGGCATGTTGGCGCATCATATCATACGGGCGAGTAGACAGTACAATCCCCCTGCACCTGTCAAAGAGCCCCAGGTTTACATAGAAGACATCAAAGCACACTTTTTCGATTCCATGGACGCAAGTGACAGCATTCTTGCACACTCTTCATTCATCACGGACCGCATGCGTGACTATGTCCTTTATTTGAATCAGTCGGATACGCAGGAGGCCAGTGATATTCTCCAAAAAGAAGCCGTCGACAAATCCGTTGCATGGGGTGGAGATAATTATGTTTTACTGGAGAAATTTGAAGAGTCTCTCATCCGGGAGTACCTCATTATGCAGAATACACCTATGGTGCAGTACGTAATGGATAAACATTATAGCCAGTTGCCCAAGGAAGTTCAGGATATTAAATTCATGAGTAAGATCTCCGCGTCAATGAAAACAGCCATCGGGGTGAGGGCTCCCGATTTCTCGTGGGAGGATGAAGGGCAGGAGAAGCACTTATACGGACTCGTCGGTACCGACTACTACATCGTCCTTTTTTTCAGTTCAGGTTGTCCACACTGTCAGATTGAGGTGCCCGAATTTCACAAGTTCATAAGTGGCATAGAAAACATGAAAGTGATTACGGTTGGCCTCGAGGATGAGGTCCAGAGTTGGGAGAACATGACGGTGAACTATCCGGAGTTCATCAATGTGTTGGATCTGGAAAAGTGGTCGAGCCCCAGGGTAAAAGCTTATGGCGTTCAAGCCATTCCCAGTTACTTTGTGCTGGATGCAGACAAAAATATCCTTGCAAAACCTGAAGATTTCGAAGAACTCAAGTCCTTATTCGAGGAGCGTTAGAATCCATATTCACGGACTTCAAAATATGAAGCAGGCATCTTTCATGTGTGTGAGCTTCTGCTTTTTGCCTTCAAATACGATTCCGATAAAATCAAAGCGAATCTCCAAATTCAACCGTTTCTTATTGACGTAGGCATTCGCCGCCTTTCTCATTAGCTCGACCTTGTTTCGGTTTATAAACGCTTCAGGATTCCCAAAAGCCCGGGTTGAACGGGCCTTGACCTCAATGACCGCGAGCATGCCATCCTTTGCGGCAAGAATGTCGATCTCGGCTTTCTGAAACCTCCAGTTTCTCTCCAAAATAGTATAACCGTTTGACAAAAGGTACCTGCTCGCCAGGTCCTCTCCACGCACTCCCAAATCATGTGACCGCATTCAACTCAAATCTTAATGCCTGTCGATTCTTTCAATCGAGATGTTCAATTGCGAAAGACAATCTTACTCTTCTTCTTCCCGACATCCAGCTCGACCTGACTCCCTATGATAAGGGTTCGGTTGTCAACCACATGTCCGGCAGGGAAATCAAACACAATCGGGAAATTCGTCCCCTCCGTTGCTTCTAGAACAATCTCTTCGAGGGTTTTGCCAAATGGATTCCCTTTATTCTCTTTGATCCTAAAGTCTCCTATGATCAACCCATTGCATTGTTCAAAATAGCCGGCTCGCTTCAGGCTGATCATCATCCTGTCAATGTGGTACAATGCCTCGCCGACCTCTTCGAGAAAGAGAACTTTGCCTTTCATTTTCAGATTAGTGTCAGAGCCCAGCATGCTGTAAACAATTGAGAGGTTGCCCCCTACCAGCTGACCGCTTCCGATTCCTTCCCTGCTGTTTTCTTCCTTGCTGATCCTGTACTCCAGCTTCTTTCCAAACAGAGCCCTGTGAAGAGATTTAATGGATTGCTTTTGTTCCGGGTTTTCGAGCTCCAGAGTAACCGGCATGTGCGCATGAATTGACTGATATCCGAGTTGGTTCAGCTTGTTGTGAAGTATCGTGATGTCAGAGAAACCAACGATCCATTTAGGACTTTTGGCGAATTTCGAAAAATCCAGGTCGTCAACTATGCGAACCGTTCCATACCCTCCCCTTGAGGCCCAGATCGCCTTTATGCTCATATCGTCAAGAGCTTTCTGCAGGTCCTCAAGGCGATCCTTGTCAGAACCTGCAAAACTTCCTTCTTCTGAAAGAAGGTGATTGCCATAGAAAACAACCAAACCCCAATGATTGGCCAGCTCTGTAGCGGCTTCGATTCCCTTGCGGTCTCTTATCCTGCCCGCTGGTGAGAGTATCATTATCGTATCCCCTTTTTTGAGATGAGACGGTCGGATAAGGTTCCCTGTCGTATTTGAAACATCCTGTGCATTTGCCAGGCTCGAACATAGGAGCACTAATACGGACAGAACAATC
>JAUIKV010000257.1 GCA_030430615.1 Bacteroidia bacterium | reverse complement strand
CCTTACCTCATTGACTACTGTCGCGGGTCTGATGCCTTTGCTGCTTGAGAAGAGCCGACAGGCGCAGTTTTTAAAACCCATGGCGATTTCTATCTCCTACGGGATTATGATCGCGACTTTCCTTACACTGCTCATGCTGCCGTTGCTGTTGTCGATTAGCAACAGCTTGACCGTGAGACTGAAGTATCAATTCTCAGGTAAGAAAGTGAGCAAGGAAGAAGTAACAAGAGCCGTAAAAGAACTTAATATCAAAGATGATGAACTGGACTAAGTACACAATTGCATTTTGCCTGCTTTTGTCATTTGCATCCCAGGCCCAGGAAGTTTTACCCAAGCAGGGAGCCGTGGATTTGGCTCTGGAATACAACTATGACATCAGAGTGTCCAACAATGATCTGGAAGCTGCCAAAAACAGTGCCAGCATCTACAATAGTGGTTACCTTCCATCGATTTTTGCCCAGGGTGGAGCGAACTACAATGATGAAGAGAGCCAGATCGAATTCGTCGATGGCCGGGTTCAGGACAATATCGAGCAGACGACTACGAGTTACAATGCTTCTTTAGGGGTGGATTACCTCATTTTCGACGGTCTTGGTAGAAGGTACAATTACAAAAGGTTGCAGGAGCAATACAACATCTCGGAGATCCGGGTAAGGCAAGTCATTGAAAACACATTGCTGGAACTGCTGGCCTCCTATTACGACGTGGCCCGTTTGACCGAGAACAAATACAATCTCGAGCAGTCCCTGGCTATCTCCAAAGATCAATACCTGAGAGAGAAGTACGGCTATCAATACGGACAGAAAACCCAGCTGGACGTTTTGAATACGCAGGTCAATGTGAATATCGACAGCATCAATCTGCTCAACATTCAACGAGAGTTGGCCAACGCGAAACGCGATTTGAACGTCATCCTCGGTCGTGAAGTGGACGTTGATTTTGAAGTGGACACATCGGTTGCGTACGCGATGAACCTTACTTATGAGAACATGCTCAAATCCGCAAAGGAGAGAAACGCACTCTTGCTGCAGGCAGAAAAGACCGTAACCCTGAGCGACTACGACCTGAAGATCAACAAGTCGGCCTGGATTCCCAGTGTGGGCGTCAACGGGGCCTACAGTTGGAATGATCTGGATCAGACTACCAATATTGACAACCCTTTTGCCTTTGCTGGAAGGACTGCCACAGGCATCTCGGCCGGGGTAAGTATTGCCTGGAACATATTTGATGGAGGTTTGACACGTACACGTGTAAGAAACGCCAAGATTGTTCAGGAAAACAGTAATATCGAAAAGGAGTTTGTGGAAAAAGACCTGGAACGAAACGTATCCAATGCCTGGGAAACCTACCAGAATTCCCTGTTTATTTTAGAGGCCGAAAGGAAAAACGTGGAGACCAACAAGGTGAACTTCGAACGCAGTGAGGAGCAATTCAAACTCGGTCAGATTATCACCGTCGAACTCAGGTTGGCCCAGGTCAATTTACTCAACGCTGTGAACAGCTTCAACCAGGCCAAATACACGGCCAAAGTAGCAGAATTGAGATTACTGCAGCTGGCCGGGCAGCTGATCGGTGCAGACTATTGATTCTCAATACTCTTCAGGTAATATTTTAGTTAAAAATCATGAGCAGGGGAGCCTTTTTTGGCTCCCCTGCTCATTTTCTATGTAACATTTCTTGCATTTCACTCGCGGTATGATTTATATCATGAATCTCGCCGCATCTGTTGTCTAACTTTGTAATTCAATTAATTAGTAACAATAAAAGTATTAGAAATGGAGACTATCGAAGACGTAAAAATGAATGTTTACAAGTTCGGCGATAAAACAGCTGACGGTAACAGCAAGATGAAAAATCTTCTTGGAGGAAAAGGAGCCAACCTGGCCGAAATGAGTTCACTTGGAATTCCGGTTCCTGCAGGATTTACGATAACAACTGAAGTTTGTACGAAATACAATGAGATCGGGAAAGAAAAGACCATAGAAATGATCAAGCCCGATGTTCAGGAGGCCGTGAAGAATGTGGAGCGCATTATGGGCTCTGAGTTCGGTGACAAAGAGAATCCTTTGTTGATCTCAGTAAGATCTGGTGCAAGAGTCTCAATGCCTGGGATGATGGACACGGTTCTCAACCTCGGACTCAACGACGAAGTAGTTATCGGATTGGCAAAAAAAACCAAGAACGAGTGGTTCGCATGGGATTCTTACCGAAGATTTATTCAAATGTACGGAGGGGTTGTTTTAGGCATGAAACCGAAAACCAAACTCGATATTGATCCTTTTGAAGAGATCATGGAACACCTCAAGGAAAAAAGACACATTCATCTTGACACCGAATTTACCATTCAGGATCTTCAGGACCTCGTTTACGACTTCAAGGATGCTGTCAAAAAAAGAACAGGCCATGATTTCCCGACTGATCCATGGGATCAGCTTTGGGGAGCCGTCGTTGCCGTCTTCAACAGCTGGAATGGAGACCGAGCCCTTTACTACAGGAAAATGCACAACTACCCTTCTGACTGGGGAACCGCAGTGAATGTGCAGGCCATGGTCTATGGAAATATGGGGGATGATTCAGGAACCGGTGTTTGCTTTACACGCGACGCGGGAACAGGTGAGAACGTTTTCAACGGGGAATACCTGATCAATGCCCAGGGGGAAGATGTGGTTGCAGGGGTACGGACGCCTTTGCAGATCACCAAATTGGGATCGAAAAGATGGGCAGAGCTCGCACATGTGGAAGAAGAAGAGAGAAAAGCTCAGTATCCTTCACTCGAAGAGCTCATGCCGGAGATTTTCGAAGAACTCAACGGATATCAGCAAAAGCTGGAGGATCACTACCGCGACATGCAGGACATGGAATTTACCATTCAGAAAGGTAAGCTTTGGATTCTTCAAACCCGAAACGGAAAGAGAACCGGGGCAGCTATGGTGAAAATTGCCATGGACCTGCTAAAATCCGGAATGATTTCAGAGAAAGAAGCCCTGCTTCAGCTCGAGCCAATTAAGCTCGACGAGTTGTTACACCCTGTTTTTGACGAAAAAGCGATCAAAAGAGCTCATGTCATTGCACAGGGTCTGCCCGCATCACCGGGTGCAGCAACCGGACAATTGGTATTCTTCGCCGATGAGGCCGATAAATACAAATTCTCCATCCTTGCGAGAATAGAGACTTCTCCAGAGGATCTTGAGGGTATGAACATTGCGAGAGGTATTCTGACCGCACGCGGGGGTATGACTTCGCACGCGGCTGTAGTTGCCCGTGGAATGGGTAAATGCTGTGTCTCGGGTGCAGGTGCCCTGAAGATCAATTACAAGAACAGATCGATGCGCGTTGGAGACAAAGTGTATCACGAAGGAGACTGGATCTCACTCAACGGTTCAACAGGGAACATTTTTGAAGGCAAGGTCGCGACTGTCGAGCCTGAATTGAGCGGTGAATTTGCAGAGATCATGGAACTCGCAGACAAATACTCAAATCTCAAAGTGAGAACAAATGCAGACACGCCAAAAGATGCGCGGGTAGCCCGCAATTTTGGCGCCCAGGGAATCGGATTGACGCGAACAGAGCATATGTTCTTCGAAGTTGACCGTATTAGGGCAATGCGTGAGATGATTCTTGCGGAAACCGTCAAGGGTAGAAAACACGCCCTGGAGGATTTGCTTCCTATGCA
>JAUIKV010000256.1 GCA_030430615.1 Bacteroidia bacterium | reverse complement strand
GCCGCCTCCAACCGCGTCTCCAGCGTCGCCGGCATCACCTCGGTCGTGCGCAACCACAGCCTCAGCCGGCCGACCTCCTCGAAGAACGCCGAGACGCGCACGAGCTGATCGGCATCCAGCGACAGCAGATCGAGAAGACCGGGGTGATTCAAACAGGCAGCCGGTTGGAATACCAGTACTACTTCGTTGCCGATCCGGGAACTGATCTCTCGTTGCTGAATGACAAACTCGATCCGATTCTGGATGCCGAGGGGGCAGACATGGACACGCATGAAGACACCAGTCAAAGAATAGGAAGCCGCTACGATAATTTCATCGTATTTCTCAATCTCGTTGCCTTTGTAGCCCTCCTTTTGGGATGTATCGGAATCGCAAGCTCCGTTCACATATACATCAAAGAGAAGCTTAAGACTGTAGCTATTCTAAAATGCCTCGGGGCCACCAGGAAGCAGACCTTCGTTCTTTTCCTGTTGCAAATCCTGGGTATGGGACTGGCCGGAGGAATCCTGGGCTCTATCTTTGGATTTTTGCTTCAGGAGTCTTTTCCCGTGCTCTTTGCCGACCTGCTTCCTTTTGAAATAGAGACCCATATAAGTCCTGAGTTTTTCTTCATGGGCGTCCTGCTGGGTATTCTGATGTCGGTACTTTTTGCGCTGATCCCTTTGCTGAGCACCTGGTATGTCTCTCCCCTGCGTGTTCTTCGCATCACCAATGACGATGATCAAAAATCGAAAAGAGCCATATCCCTGGTCTCGTTTTTGATTTTTGGCTTTGTTCTGATCTTTTCCTTTTGGATTCTTCAAAATTGGAAATACGCGCTGTTCTTCCTGTTGGGAATGTTGGTCACTTTCGGAATTCTAACCGGGGTGTCCGCCTTGTTTGTTCGGGGCATTAAGGCCTTCTTCCCGAGTTCCTGGGGGTTTTGTGCGAGACAGAGTCTTTTGAACCTTTTTAGGCCTCAAAACCAGACGCTGGTGCTCATTCTCACCATCGGAGTGGGAACCTTCCTAATCAGCACCCTTTATTTCACAAAAGACATGCTCCTGTCCAAGCTCTCCTTTGACACCAGCGGGAACACGCCCAACATAATTCTTCTTGACGTACAGTCCGATCAGAAAGAAGCCGTCGCAGCGAGCCTGGACAAAGTAATCGACAATATTCCGATCGTAACCATGCGCGTTCACAGCATCAATGGCAAATTGTCCAATGACATTCGAAAGGACACGGCCTCCGGGATCAACGAGTGGATGCTTAACCATGAATTCCGTGTGACCTACCGCGATTCATTGATTTCCTCAGAAGAGATCATCGAAGGTGAATATGTCTCCAAACAGGAATTCAATCCTGGAGTTCCAGTTGACATCTCGGTCTCAGAAAGCGTCGCACGGGATGGCAATGTGACCGTTGGCGACAGCCTGACCTTCAATGTCCAGGGCGTATTGATGAAAACACGAGTATCGAGCATAAGAGCGGTTGACTGGGGACGCATGCAACCGAATTTCTCCCTGCTCTTCCCCAAGGGAATACTTGAAAATGCCCCTCAGTTCAATGTATTGACTACCAATACTCCGGATGATGCGAGCTCTGCGCGTCTTCAATCTGAGTTGGTCGCAAAATTCCCGAACATCTCAATCCTTGACATGAGGCAGATGCTCCGTCTGATCGATCAGGTGCTGACAAAGATTTCATGGGTGATCAATTTCATGGCGATTTTCAGCATTATCACGGGCATCATCGTTTTAATTGGAGCAATCCGAAACAGCAAGTTTCAGCGGATACGTGAAAATGTCCTGTTGAGGACCATAGGAGCCACAAACAAACAGATCATCAAGATCGTATCCCTTGAATACATCTATCTCGGTGTGCTGGGCAGCCTGAGTGGCATTCTTCTCTCGCTTCTAAGCAGTCAGATTCTGGCCTGGTCGGTTTTCGACATGACCTTTGCTCCCTCTGCGTTTCCTTTTCTTGTGCTTTTCCCGGGAATCACCCTGCTGGTCTTGCTCGTGGGCCTTGGAAACAGCCGAAGCGTTTTGAACAGCCCTCCCCTCCAGGTCCTGAGGAAAGAAGCAGAATAAATGGCCAATATTTGAACGTCTTGCTACTCAGGCAAAAATTCAGTATCTTAACCTTTCTGAATCAAATAGTCAACGACCATGAAAAAACAAACCTATGCGAATCATCGCCGATTCGTTCCACTGTTCCACTACATTGCTTTCATCGCTTTGCTGTTATTGCTTATTGGCTCGATCGTGAACCTGGTTAAGTCTTCCCACGACAACTTATATTCAGCTTCATTGATTGTCCTTATTTCTGTTTTACTCATTCTCGCAACTCTATTCGCCCGGGGGTTCGCCCTGAAGGCCCAGGATCGGGCGATTGTCGCAGAAGAGAAGTTCAGGTATTATCTTCTCGCCAAAAAAGCACTTCCTTCTGAGTTGTCCGTCAGGCAGATCATCGGCCTTCGATTCGCCTCTGATGAAGAGTATGTTGAGCTCGTTGACCGAGCCATCAAGGAAAATCTGAGCGAAAATCAGATCAAAAAAGAAATCAAGAATTGGAAAGGAGACTACTACCGAGTCTAGTCCTGATCCATTCTTACTTGCATTTTTCTTTTTACCAGTAAGTCTTCAAACTAAACCTATTGACATGAAAAACAAATTCCCCATTTGGCTGACGCTGATCACTTTCATGATGGGCATCAGCATGCATTCACAGAAAAAACCCAATATACTCGTCATTTGGGGCGATGATATTGGTTGGTTCAACATCAGTGCCTACAACATGGGCATGATGGGTTACCAAACCCCTAACATTGACCGTATCGCCAAAGAAGGTGCCATCTTCACCGACTGGTACGGACAGCAGAGCTGTACGGCAGGTCGTGCTGCTTTCCTGACCGGGCAGTCACCCATTAGAACGGGATTGACAAAAGTCGGTCTTCCCGGTGCCAAAGAGGGGATGTCAGAAAAAGATCCGACGATTGCCGGATTGTTGAAAAGTCATGGTTATATGACCGGGCAGTTTGGAAAAAATCACCTGGGCGACCGGGATGAACACCTCCCGACGAATCATGGTTTTGACGAATTTTACGGAAACCTCTATCACCTGAATGCCGAAGAGGAACCTGAAAATGTGGACTATCCCAAAAGTGCTGAATTCAAAGATAAATTTGGACCCAGGGGTGTGATTCTTTCTTACGCCGACGGCCGTATTGAAGATACCGGACCTTTGACCAAGAAAAGAATGGAGACGGTTGATTATGACGTAACCGACAGAGCCCTGGACTTTATGGAAAGAGCGAATAAGGCAGACAAACCCTTCTTTCTTTGGTGGAATTCTACGAGGATGCATATCTGGACACATTTGAATGAGGAAGCAAAAGGAAAAACAGGTCTGGGTGTTTACCCCGATGGCATGGTAGAGCACGATATGCATATCGGGCAGATCCTGGACAAGTTGGAAGAGCTCGGCATTGCAGACAACACGATCATCATGTATTCTACAGACAACGGAGCTGAGGCTATGTCCTGGCCGGATGGAGGAACACTTCCGTTTCGAGGTGAAAAGAACACGAACTGGGAAGGCGGCTACAGGGTTCCCTGCATGATAAAGTGGCCCGGCGTGATCGAGCCCGGTACAATAATCAATGAGATAGGTTCGCATGAAGACATGTTGCCCACCTTCCT
>JAUIKV010000255.1 GCA_030430615.1 Bacteroidia bacterium | reverse complement strand
ATATTTCATCTTATCCGTTCGTTTCTCCTTTATTCAGATAGGGTTTGAGGAGCGCAAAGTTACGCTTAAAGAGCGAATGCGCAAAGAATCCAATTGTATCTTAATTTTCCTATATTTACGCTTTAGTTCTCACCTTTAAAAAACACGCATGTATAAACCCCTCATATACGTCGCGGTAGTTTTTTTCCTGACCGGGTGCCAGGAAAAGACCGTAGCCGATCTTATCGTCACTAACGCCAACATCATAACCGTTGATGAATCCTTTTCATCTGCGGATGCCTTCGCTGTTGCGGATGGCAAGTTCCTCGCTGTAGGTTCTGAAAAAGACATCTTGTCGGAGTATCAAACGAAGAACCGTGTCGATGCGGGCGGAAAAACCATAGTTCCAGGACTCATTGACGGCCATTGCCACTTTTACAATTTGGGCATTTTCATGCAAAAGGTGGACCTGGTCGGCACGAAGAGCTACAAGGAGGTTCTCGACCGTGTTGTCGAGTTTCAGAAAGACGGAAAGTCCGACTTTATTATCGGTCGGGGCTGGGACCAGAACGACTGGGACAACAAAGAGTATCCAACACGCAAGGAACTGGATCGCTTGTTCCCGGAAACTCCTGTTGCCCTGACCCGGATTGACGGACACGCCATGCTGGCCAACAAGGCGGCCCTGGATTTAGCAGGCATAAACGGAGAAACTAAAATAGAGGGAGGTGAAATCCTGATACAAGGCGGTAAACCCACGGGCGTCCTGGTTGACAACGCCATGAACTTGGTCGAGGCCGTCATCCCCACTCCGGATCGGGACACAAACATAAAAAGTCTCATGGACGCTCAACAGAAATGCTTTTCCCTCGGACTGACCACTGTGAGCGACGCCGGGCTCGGCCAGGAGGTCATCGAGCTCATTGACAGCCTCCAAAAGGCCCAATCACTCAAGATGAGAGTCTATGCCATGGTTTCGGCTACGAAAGAAAATCTCGATCATTATCTGAGTGCCGGAACTATTAAGACTGACAGACTCAATGTCTCATCCTTCAAGGTTTACGCAGACGGTGCCTTGGGATCAAGGGGAGCTGTTTTGAAGGAATCCTATTCAGACAGGGAAAATCATTTTGGCGCGATGGTCACTCCTCTTGAAACACTGGGTCAAATAGCCTCGAGACTTTCTAAATCGGATTTTCAAATGAATACCCATGCCATAGGTGACTCGGCAAATGCTTTTGTATTGAAGACCTATGCCCAAAATCTGAAAAGCCAGACAAACCGAAGATGGAGGATTGAGCACGCCCAGGTCGTGTCCCCGGATGATTTTTTGTATTTCACAGAGATTCTTCCGTCTATCCAGCCCACACATGCCACAAGTGACATGTACTGGGCCGAAGATCGATTAGGGGCTGAAAGGATCAAAGGAGCTTATGCCTTCAAGGAACTGCTCGACATCAATGGAAGGGTTGTTCTGGGAACAGATTTCCCGGTGGAAAAAGTCGATCCCATGCTCACCTTTTATGCAGCTGTTGCACGCCAGGACCTGAATGGTTACCCGGAAGGGGGATTTCAGATTGAAAATGGATTGAGCCGTGAAGAGACCTTGAAAGGAATGACCATTTGGGCCGCATACGGCAATTTCGAAGAGAAGGAGAAAGGATCAATTGAGCCTGGCAAATTCGCTGACTTTGTAATTCTTGACAAGAATATCATGGAGATCGATATCGATGACGTGCCGGAAACTAAAGTTCTGGATACCTACTTGGGTGGTGAAAAAGTTTATTAGATATCGAAACGAATAGGCGCGGTTATTCTCGCGGTGTCCCATCCCAGGATCATGTTGACTTGTTTGCCTTTTTCCTTAAAGGCTATTGAGAACGCCTCGATGAATTCTGCGCGACTCACTTTGGCCTGAACCCGGGCGACATCGTATTTTTCATCGTATTCGTACGTCCCCCACACATCGGTTTTCGAGCTTAAAATGAGAGTCCATTCTCTTTCGTTCGGAATGGCATATAAGACATATGTGCCGGCCTTTACTTCAGATCCTCCAAAGACCACATCCTTGTAGAACACAACTTCGGTCGCCTCATTGGCCCCCACTCTCCAGATCTGGCCGTAAGGAATAACTTCTTCGAAGAGATCTCGTCCCTTCTTCAGTGGCCTTCCGTAAAGCACCTTGATGCTGGGAGGAGCTATTTTATTCGTCCTGAAATAGACAATGTCATGAGGACTTTCGTCCAAACCTTTGAAGTCTTGGGCCTTTGCAGTCTCGGCGCAAATCAGTGTCACCAGGGTGATCAAACAGGAAAATAAGAGGGTCTTTTTCATCGCAATTATCTTTTCAAATTCTTTATTGGCCTTTGTTTTCACATTTAGATCTTGGCCAGCATCGGGCTTGTGTCATCCAGCGGAATATCTACGCGGGTCTCTTCCCAGGCCAGAACCATATAGGAGTCCTTAAAATCTTTCTTAAAGGCAATTGAGAAGACGTCAAGTGGTTCTGTCACGTCCTTCTTGACTTTTATCTTGAATCTGGCGACATCTTTCTCCGGATTGTAGAAAAACGCTCCCCAGGTGTCGGTATTGGAATTGAGGATGATGGTCCATTCCTTCTTGCCCGGAATGGTGTGCATAACGTACGTCCCCTGTTTGACCAGCTTGTTCCCGAACATCATATCCTTGTAGAAAGTGATTTCAGTCGCCTCGTTGGCACCTGTTCTCCAGACCTCTCCGTACGGGATGAGATTCCCAAATACCTCGCCCTCCTCTGCAGATGGCCTCCCATAGACCACTTTTACCAGGGGTTCTGATTTCTGGTTCGGTCTTAAATAGGCAATGTCAACAGGAGCTTCATCCAATTGATCAAACCGCTGGGAAAAGGCATTAAACTGAAAGAGAAGCGCACACAGGATGGCACATGTAATAGCAATATTTTTCATAGCAACAAATAATTATTTGATAATCATTCGAATGTTAATAACGAAGAATCTCCTGAATTATTTTATCCTTTCCCTTCAAAAAAACTGAGAGAAGGATGTTAAATTGGGTTAAAAGAAGGGTGCATGGCATTAAAATACTATTTTTGTACAGTGAAACACTGAAAGTCTAGAAATGAAGCTATTGATTGTTGAGGATGAGCTTGAATTGCTGAACTCCACTTGTATATACTTGCAGAAAGAGGATTTCGTCTGTGAGCCTGCTTCCAATTTCTTTGAAGCGGAGGATAAAATACTTTCTTACAATTACGATGTAGTGATACTCGACATCAACCTTCCGGACGGAAATGGGCTGGATCTGCTCAAATATGTCAAGGAGAAAAACCCTGAAACAGGGGTGCTGATCGTTTCTGCGAAGGATTCTCTCGATGACAAGCTCAAAGGCCTTGATCTGGGAGCAGATGATTACATCACCAAGCCATTCCACCTGGCAGAATTGAATTCCAGGGTCAATTCTCTCTTGAGGCGAAGGAAGTTCGAGGGCAACAACAATATAATTTTTGAGGAGATTGAGATCGATCCCGTGGCCAAAATCGCCATAGTCAATGACAAGCCTTTGGAACTCACCAAGAAAGAGTACTTCCTGCTGTTGTACTTCATCACGAACAAAAACAGGGTGCTTACCAAGGAGGCGATCGCCGAGCACCTATGGGGAGACAATATAGACATGGTCGACAATTTTGACTTTATCTACACCCACATGAGAAAT
>JAUIKV010000014.1 GCA_030430615.1 Bacteroidia bacterium | reverse complement strand
TCTTCGGTCTCTTCATGGTTATGCTGTGGTCGGTCCGCCTGATCGTTGAGTTTTTCAAGGAGGCACAGGTTGATTCGCGCGGAGACTGGGACCTCAACACGGGTCAGCTTCTCAGCATTCCGATGATCCTTGTCGGTTTCTACTTCATGTTCCGAAAAACGGGGGCTAAATGAATCTGACAGATAGATTCCAAGGTCAGACCTCGCGGTTCTTGTCGTAAGGAATGCTCTTCAACATGTGCTTGATCACATTAAGGCGCGCGTCTATCTTGCGATTCGCCTTTATGACCTTAAAAGGAATGCCATTTTTTTTGGTGTTTTCGAACATTCGTTTCTTGTAGAGCGTATAAACATCCCAAAGTTCCTGAGCCCTCTCGTCAACAGCACTCATTTTCCAGTGCTTCAGCGGATTACTCTTGATGTCTTCGAATCTCTCTTTCTGCTCTTTCTTGGAAATAGACATGTAGATCTTTACCAGGATGATACCAGATTCTGTGATCATTCGTTCGAACTCATTGACCTGGTTCATAAATATCCGGTATTCTTCTTCTTTGCAAAATCCATTTACCGGTTCGACCACCGCCCTGTTGTACCAGCTTCTGTCGAAGAAAACGATCTCTCCCGCCTTGGGAAACTGGCGTATGTATCTTTGAAAGTACCATTGCGATTGCTCCTCCGTCGAAGGTTTGGGCAAGGCAACGATCCTGAAATGCCGTGGGTTTATCCGTTCAGTGATTCTCCTGATGGCGCCCCCTTTACCCGCTGCGTCCCGTCCTTCAAACAAGACGATGACGCGTTGCCCTTTCTCAATAATGCAGGCCTGCTGTTTGATCAATTCAACCTGCAGCTCTTTCAGTTGTTTGGTGTAGTCAACGTATCGAATTGTTTTTTTAAGATTGATCTCATCATTCTGCAAAATCGAATGGATTCCCTTCGTTGAATTCAATTTGAGCAAATCCTTTTCACTTATTTCTTCCATGATCAGTCGTATTTGTGAAGTGAGCGATAATATCTCATGATTACATTGGGGTCGGGGAGAAGCGAGGTTTTGGCTTCATCCTTCCCATCGTATTCCATAAGTGACAATACGTGTCGCATGCAATTCAAACGGGCCTCTTGTTTGTCATTTGTCTTTACAATGATCCAGGGGCTGAAAGATGTATGAGTCTTACTGAACATCAATTCTTTGTATTTTGTGTAGACATCCCAGTACTCTTGCCCTTTCTTGTCAACAGGGCTGAATTTCCATCGCTTGAGCGGGTTTCCCATTCGCGCATTGAAACGCTTGAGCTGTTCTTCTTTGGAAATCGAAAGCCAGAATTTCACTATGATCACACCATCTTCGTAAAGCATGTGCTCAAATTCAGGAAGTTGAACCATGAACTGCCTGTATTGCTCGTCATTGCAAAACCCCATCACGGGCTCTACAACTGCCCGGTTGTACCATGACCTGTCAAAGAAAACAATTTCTCCAGGATTGGGTAAATGCTGTATGTATCTTCTAAAATACCATTGACCACGTTCGACATCAGTCGGTTTGTTCAGGGCGACCAGTCGCATGGACCTCGGATTCAGGTGTTCCATGAAGCGCCTGATGTTTCCTCCTTTTCCAGCGGCATCACGACCTTCAAAGATCACGGCAACGCGCAATTTATGTTTGTTAATGTAGCGCTGAAGCTTCACCAGCTCGACCTGGAGCAGCTCCTTTTCCTTCTCGTAACGAATTCGTTTCAACACCGAGGAAATATCAATGTTCTTTTGATTCAGTTTATCAAGAAGGTCAGAATGGCTTTGTATCTGCACGAATTCTTCTCGTGACAAGCCGACAGGCTCTTGTACTTCCATAAATTATTGGCTTACGCAGGAATTCGCATCATTCGTGAGGATCAATTTGGTGTCCGGTGGTGAAATGTAGGGAATACCGAGACCCATGCCACGAAGAATGAATAGAAGTCCTATAATTACTACAAATATAGGAATTGCTCTTTGAATGTGTTTTCGAACGGATATTTTTAAAAAGTTGCCAAGGTAAATCGCCGCAGTCATCATAGGGACGGTTCCCAATCCGAAAACAATCATATAGATGGCTCCTTCCAATGCGTTGCCAGTCGATACCGAACCGAGAACGGCCATATACACGAGGCCGCAGGGTAGGAATCCATTGAAGAATCCGATGAGAAAAAGAGCCTTGTAAGAGGTCTTGTTCAGGTAGAGCCCGAGTTTGGTCTTAACTGTGCCGATAAATCGATAGAGAGGCCGGGATATCGCGAATCGATTGAGCTGTCTGGCTGGAATGAGAACTATGAGAATCATCAGCACTCCGATAAGGATTGAAAGCCTTTGCTGGAATCCTGCCAGATAGAGTCCTCTTCCCAGAAGGCCGAACAAAACACCGATGAGTCCGTAGCTCAGCAAACGTCCAAAATGATAGAGAAACGATCCTGTAAAAGCCCTGCGGTTACTGGTCTTGTCTACGGGAAGCACAAAAGCAATGGGACCGCACATTCCGATGCAGTGAAAGCTGCCGAGCAGTCCGAGAACAAGAGCCGTATAGAGCATGATTTCAATAAAAAATTTCGTCCTTGAACATGTATTCCGAGTCTTCGTATTTCCAGTCAACGATAACGAGATACTTCCCTGAAGCCAAATTCTCATCTGGAATCAAAAGGTCATTTTCGATGATTTCAATTGGCATTCTGAGATCCAGTCTCTTGTTCGAAGGTCTTTGCAGATAAATTGAACCCGATATATTATCCGGCTGCAAGCCTTCTGGAAATCGCAGGATCAAACCATCCGCTGTGCGTATCAAAGTCAAATCGACCTCCAAAGTCGATGCATTGTTCAGTTTATCAATCTCTTCCTGGTAATGCAATTCGTCTCCGTAATAATCCTCAGACACCAATTCGTGCTGATATTCATCCATGACTGCCGATCGATAGACGAAGGTCAGTATGAACACCATAAAGCTGATCATCGCAATTACAACAGCCGTGCCCCAATTCAGTTTCATATGTTCATCCTTTAGTTCTAGTTTCTTAAATCATTGTACCTTCAAAGGTGACGAGAAGTTAGTTGTTGTGTCCTCAATAAGCTCTCCGTTTGAGAAGACCCCAATCTTGATTTTCTCTTTTGAAGACTCAAGATCTTCCTGTCGAATCTTAACAAAAAGGGTGCCTTCGAACAGACCGCTTTTAGGGATAGTAATCTTACCCCCAACCAGCTCAATATTTCCTTCATGTGACAATAAACGAATTTCTACATTGTCAAAGTCATTATTCGTCTTGTTGATCAGTTTGTAGGTGTAGACGTTGCTGATGGTTTCTCCTTCCTGAAAGTAAAGCTGGCCCGGCAGATGAAGCACAGTTGCCTCCACGTCGTTGCGCAGGAATAACAGAGTCACGAGAAACCCGAGCAACAAGGTCAGCACGAGGGTATAGCTAATGATTCTGGCATTAAATTCGAACTTTTCACCCTTTTCTATATTGTTTTCAGACGCATAACGGATAAGCCCCTTCTCAAAGCCCACTTGATCCATGATCTCATCGCAGGCATCTATGCAAGCCGTGCAATTGACGCATTCCAACTGGGTTCCGTTGCGGATGTCTATGCCCGTTGGGCACACCAGGACACATTGTTTGCAGTCAATGCAGTCTCCCAACTCCTTTTCTTCTCGGTTCTCACCTTTTCTTAATTTTTGACGGTTCTCGCCTCTTTTGTGATCATAGGCTACCACAATTGACTTGTTGTCCAGTAAAACACCCTGTAATCGGCCGTAGGGACAGGCTATTATGCAGACCTGTTCCCTGAACCACGCGAAGACGAAATAGAAGATAGCCGTGAACACCAAAAGCTTGATGAAGGTATCCATGTGAGCCGAGGGACCCTCCTGCACATGATTTATCAATACATCACCACCGATCAGGTAAGCGAGGAAAACATTGGATATTAAAAAGGAAACGATGGCGAACAACGTCCATTTCAAGGTTCTCTTGCCAATTTTTTCAGCATTCCATTCCTGATTGGCCAGCTTGATCTGCTTTTGGCGGTCGCCATCGATCAGGTATTCGATCTTCCTGAAAACCATTTCCATAAAAATAGTCTGCGGACACATCCAGCCACAGAAGATTCGGCCAAATATCACCGTGAACAGGATGATAAATACTACCGAAACCAAAAGGGATAAAACAAGGAGATAAAAATCCTGAGGCCAGAATGGCTGTCCGAATATATTGAATTTTCTATCGATTACGTTGAAGAGGAGGAACTGGTTTCCATTGATCTTGATAAATGGGGCAGCGAATAGAATGGCAAGCAAGAACCAGCTGACATACGTTCTGTATCGCGTATATCGCCCTTTGGGCTTTTTGGGGTGGATATAGTTCCGTTTCCCCTCCTGGTCGACAGTGGCTATGCTGTCTCTGAAAGTTTCGCCATTTCTGTCTTGCATATGATCTGAATTTGAAAAGGCTACTTCACCCATAAGGATAAGCGTAGCCTTTTCTACTACTAACTAAAAAAATCAAAAACACAGTAGCTCACTTGAGCTGAGAACTATGGTGAAACTACTGTTTACTCCAAGTGATGTCCCCTTCAGCCTCTTTTGGGTTGGCCGGAGTAGTTCCGTTAAGGGATATCACATAGCTTGCAACTTGCTGCATTTCTGTATTGTTCAGGGTGGTCTTCCACGAGATCATACCCTTTCCTGGTCGTCCTCCGTTGTTTAGGGTGTTCAGAACATTCTCCATTCCTCCACCAAGAATCCACTTGTCATCGGTCAGATTCGGTCCAATTCCACCTCCGCCGTCGGCCATATGGCAGGCAACGCAGTAAGTGTCAAACACCTTTTTCCCTGCAGCCAGATTTTCACTGTCTGTGAGAAGTGTTACGTCGAGTTTGAAAAGTTCCGGGTTTGCTGCTTTGTAGGCTTCTACCTCGGCTTTTCCTTTCTCTACTTCAGCAAGGAATTCCTGCTCCTGGCTGTACTCCTCCGCATTGGTAAATACCTGGATGTAGTAAAAAACTCCCACAAGAATTGTAATGTAAAATCCGTATTTCCACCATGGAGGCAATACATTGTCCAATTCTTTGATTCCATCGTATTCGTGGTCGCTAATCAGGATTTCTTCCTCCTTGCCCAGGTCATGGGCTTTGGTCATGGACTGCAAAAACTTCTTCCACGCACTTTTTTGTTTCTTCTCAGTCATTGTCGATTGTGTTTGATTGGTTGTCTAATGGCATGTTGCTCAATTCTTCAATGTTCTTCTTTGGCATTTTCCAAACTATCACAAGCATCGTGATGAATACTGTGAAGAACAAGGTCAGAGAAATAATGGGATAGATCTCAACCCCTGACATGCTCTCTAAATGATGTTTAACGAACTTTAGCATGGTTATTCTTTATTCTGCGGATTCCGCATTGATATCTGTACCAAGTCTCTGGAGATAGGCAATAAGCGCTACGATTTCCTTGTTCTCGATATTTGCGTTTCCATAATTTTTAACATACTCCGGATCCTGCCTCAGGTTATTTTCAACCTCTTTAGCCTGATTTTGAAGGAGGTAAACGGCCTTGTCCAATTCGAATTGGCTATAAGGCACACCCAGCTTCACCATGGCGTTCACCTTGCCTGCGGTATTTGAAATGTCAAGATCATCTTCCACCAACCAGGGGTAGCGCGGCATAATCGAGCCCGGTGAAGTCGAACGCGGATCAATCATGTGATTGAAGTGCCAGTTGTCATTGTACTTTCCACCAACTCGATGCACGTCCGGTCCGGTTCTTTTAGATCCCCACAGGAATGGGAAATCATAAACGAACTCACCTGCCTTTGAGTATTCTCCGTACCTCTCGACTTCTGATCTGAATGGTCTTATCATCTGCGAATGACAGTTGTTGCAACCTTCCCGTATGTAAATGTCGCGACCTTCCAGCTCCAAAGGGGTATAAGGTTTCACCGAGGTGATCTTAGGAATATTGGAATCTACCGTAAGAAGAGGTATGATCTCTACCGCCCCTCCGATTGCAATTGCAAGTACTATGAGAGCGGTAAACAAAATAGTTCTTCTTTCCAACCATGAGTGGAAACCTTCGCCTGCCAGTCTTCCTGCAGAAATTTCTTTCAATGGCGCTGCTTCCGCCAATTCATCTTCAACTGCTGATCCCGCTTTTGCGGTCATTATGACATTGTATGCCAGAAGGATGAAACCAACCAGGTAGAGTGTTCCTCCGAAGGCACGCATCGCGTACATCGGCATGATCTGTGTGACTGTTTCCAGGAAGTTTCCATAAACCAGAGTCCCATCCGGGTTGAATTGCTTCCACATGGCCGCTTGCGTGAATCCTGCAACGTACAGTGGAAGGGCATAGAAAAGGATTCCCAGTGTGCCCAGCCAGAAGTGGATGTTGGCGAGTTTCTTGCTGTACAGATCCGTTTTCCAGAGCTTTCCTGACAACCAATATATTATACCCGCCGCCATGAAACCATTCCATGCAAGAGCGCCAATATGCACGTGAGCCACGATCCAGTCTGTGTAGTGCGCTATTGCATTCAGGTTTTTGAAAGACAGCATGGGGCCTTCAAAGGTTGACATACCATAACCCGTAATGGCTACGACAAAGAACTTTAAAACCGGATTCTCGCGTACTTTATCCCAGGCTCCTCTCAAGGTAAGAAGACCGTTGATCATACCTCCCCAAGAAGGGAAGATGAGCATCACTGAAAATACGGTTCCCAGATTTTGCGCCCATTCAGGTAGCGCCGTGTACAACAGATGGTGAGGTCCTGCCCAGATATAGATGAATATCAGGGACCAGAAGTGTATGATGGACAGCCTGTATGAGTAGACGGGTCGATTCGCAACTTTAGGCACAAAATAGTACATCAGACCCAACACGGGAGTAGTCAAAAAGAATGCGACCGCGTTATGTCCGTACCACCATTGAACAAGTGCATCCTGAACTCCAGCATAGATCGAATAGCTCTTGAAAGCTGAAACGGGCAACTCCAGGTTGTTGAAAATGTGAAGGACTGCCACAGTGACGAAGGTGGCCAGATAGAACCAGATCGCCACATAAATATGTCGTTGTCTTCTTTTGAGGATGGTTCCGATCATGTTGATCCCGAAGACAACCCAAATCAAAGTAATCGCTATGTCAATGGGCCATTCCAATTCGGCATATTCTTTCGAGCTTGTAATCCCTAAAGGAAGTGTAAGCGCTGCTGCTACGATGATCAACTGCCAGCCCCAGAAGTGTATTTTGCTAAGGGCATCGCTGAACATTCGCGTTTTGAGAAGTCGCTGCATGGAGTAATAAATACCCATGAAGATGCTGTTCCCGACAAAGGCGAAAATCACAGCATTTGTGTGCAAGGGTCTTAATCTACCAAAGCTCAGCCATGAAATTCCTTCCAAAATATTTGGAAAAATGAAAAGGAGGGCAACGATCAGTCCCACCAGCATTCCTACCACGCCCCATAAAACGGTCGCGATAAGAAACATTTTTACAATTTTGTTGTCGTAATAAAATTGCTCTTTATCCATCTTCGAAAAAGTTAATAATTAGTTGACTGATTTTTGATTGTTTTCTGGATCTGATTTCTTCTGTTTCACAAGCTCATCTTCAAAAAGCATGCGCACGGAAGGTGTGTAAACGTCATCATACTGCCCTGACTTCACTGACTTGACGAATAGAATAAAAAAAAGAATTGCTATTACCAGGCTTGCGGCAATAAGCATGAAAATGATATTCATTCTGATTTTTTTAGTTGAGACAAATTAACAAAATACACGAGCATTCAAACATGACATTTGTCAGTTTTTCCAGTGTACTCCCATTGCCAGAAGCTAATATAGTATTTTTTTGGCAACGAAATTTGTAGCTATAGTAGCAAAAAGAACGACCGAAATCGAGCTTACCGGCATCAATATGGCGGCAACAATCGGCGACAGGTTGCCGGTAATTGCGAAGAGGAGCCCGATTATGTTATAGAGAAAAGAAATTACGAAACTCATCTTGATGATTGACATCGTTTGTTTGGAGAGTTTAAGAAAAGCAGGCAGCTTCGAAAAGCTTCGTGCATCAAGAATGCCGTCACAGGCGGGAGAGAAGACATTGATGTTCTCAGAAATTGCAATTCCCACATCACTCTGAACCAGGGCGCCGGCATCATTGAGCCCGTCTCCAAGCATCATGACCGATTTTCCAGATTCCTGGAAGTTCTTTACCCGGTTGAGTTTGTCTTCCGGTTTTTGTCGGAAGAATATCTGAGAACCTTCGGGCAAAATATCTTCCAGATTCTCCTTTTCTCCTTCATTGTCTCCAGTGAGGACAGAAAGCTCATATCCCTTTCCGAGCACATCCATGACCAGTTTCAATCCCTTTCTGTAGTTGTTGCTGACCAGGAACATGCCTTTCAACTCATCGTCGACTTTCACATGTATCCGCGTCTGGTTGGGGTCCGTATTTTCCGCCCCTGTGAACTGAGCAGATCCCAAAGCGATTCTCACACCTTTTACTACCCCTGAAATGCCTTCACCCAAATGTTCGACAAAGCCTTCTGCCTCATTGTCTGCCTTATCTGGAATGTGGTCGTACAAGGCTCTGCTCAATGGGTGATTTGAAGATTTCAGCACGGCTTTTACTGCCATCATCTCCGAAATTGAGAGTGGGCTGCCCGTGTATTTAATCTCAGAGGCGTTATTGGCTGTTATGGTTCCGGTTTTATCGAAAACAAGTGTTTCCGCCCTCGACAGCGATTCGATTACATAAGCGTCTTTGAGGTAAAAACTCTCTTTTCCAAAAATCCGAATCATGTTGCCAAGTGAGAACGGAGCCGAGAGAGCGAGCGCACATGGACAGGCTACGATGAGAATGGCTGAGACGACCTGAAATGCAATGCTTCTGTCCTGAATGTACCAGAAGACTCCGGCAGCCGTGGCTATTCCCAGGATGATAAGAGTGAATTGTTTCGAGATGGAATCCGTTAAAGTCTTGATATTGCCTGCCTTCTCTTTTCCAAAAACGTCTTTGCTCCACAATTGGGTGAGGTAGCTCTGCTTGACGGATTCGATGGCTTCCATTTCTATTGCAGGCCCTTTTTGTTTTCCTCCTGCAAAGAGTTTGTCTCCTGAGACTTTGCTCAAAGGCAAAGATTCTCCGGTGACAAAGCTGTAGTCGACAAGGGCTTCTCCGTTTAGAAGAATGCCATCCACGGGAATGATTTCCTCGTTTCTGATCAGAAGGCGATCCCCTTTTTTTATGTCATTGACGCTGATGGAATGTTGACTCTTGTCTTTGTCGATTTGGGTGACGGCGATTGGAAAATATGATTTGTAGTCTCTTTCGAAAGACAGAAAGCTGTAAGTCTTTTGCTGAAAGATTTTTCCGAGGAGCAAAAAGAATATCAAGCCGGTAAGACTGTCAAAATAACCCTGCCCCATGCCGGTAACGACTTCATAGGTGCTCCTTAAAAAAAGGACCAGTATTCCAAGTGAAATGGGCACATCTATGTTCAGAATTCCATGTTTCAGGCCTTTGTAAGCCGATATGAGGTAGTCTCGTCCGGAATAGACGAGGGCTGGAATCGCCATGGCCAGCATGATCCCGCGGAAGAAAGGCTTGAAACGGTTGAGCCAGAACTCATCCATTTGAAAATACTCGGGAAATGAAAGCATCATGATGTTTCCGAATGCGAAACCAGCTACCGCGACCTGGTAGATCAGCTTACGATCCACTCCCTTCTCAACTGCATCGGCACTCTCAAGGCTGATGTATGGCTCGTAGCCAATTGAGGTGATTAGCTCAGCGACTTGCTGAAGACTGATCTCGTTCTTTTTAAAGGTTATCCGGACTTCTTTTTTAGGGAAGTTAACCAGGGTGGTTTTTACACCTCGATTCAATTTGTGCAGATTCTCAAGAACCCAGATGCAGGAGCTGCAATGAATGTTCGGAATGTAAAAGTTGACCACAGCAGTCTCCTCGTCTTCGAACTCCAGAATTTTTTTTGCGATATCCGGGTTTCCGAGGTAATCGAATTTCCCGGCGATCTCATTGGGGATGGTTCCCGGAGTCGACTCCAGGTCGTAATATACATTGAGTTCGTGTTGATTCAAGATCTCATAAACCGTTTTACATCCATTACAACAAAAAGCCTTATCTTCAAACACAATGGGTTCGGAACCACATTTCGTACCGCAATGATAGCAATCGGGATTGGTCATAGACACTTGAAAAAGTGCGTAAATTTCCCACAAAAAAATTGTTTAAAAAAATGAATGCTAGCAGAATTTATATAAATTTGCAGGACTCAACAGTTCATTTATGAGGCCAGAATGCGAAAAATGCGTAGTTCGTGATATGAACTCCCTGAAGACCGTCACGGCGGATAATCTCAAGGAAATCAATCACAAGAAAACAACGCTCCATTTCCAAAAAGGAGAAGTTATCTTCAGTGAAGGAAATACACTGAGAGGGGTATATTGTTTGCATAGTGGTAAATGCAAGATGACGAAATTGGCTCCTAACGGGAAAGAGCAAATAGTCAGATTCATCCGGAAAGGGGAAATGGTAGGACACAGATCAGTAATCAGTAATTCGGTTGCCCATTTGACAGTTACTGCCCTGGAAGACATGGAGGTGTGTTTTATACCGAAACAGGAAATTCTGGACATGTTCAAGAACAATTCGGATTTCTCACTGGGCATTACCCAGTCACTGGCAGAGGATCTCGATGAGGCCAATGCGTCAATTGCTAACATGGCTCAAAAAAATGTGAGGGAACGCTTGGCGGAATCCCTGCTCTTCTTTGAGAAAATATTCGGGGTTGACTCGGAGGGATTTATTTCAGTGACTCTGACCCGGGAAGAAATTGCCAATGCGATTGGTACAGCTACCGAATCTACAATTCGCTTGTTATCCGAATTCAAGAAGGAAGGGTATATTGTGCTTTCCGGAAAAAAGATCAAAATAGAGGACAAGGTCAAATTGCAGCACCTGACGGAAGGTTACTAGTTGCAGCCCCAACAGACAGGGACCAGAAAAGAGGATTTACACTCAATTGAAAATAAAAAAAGCCCCCGGTTCGCCGAGGGCTTTTTCTATTTCAACGAGAATTGGTTCATTTGGAAAAAGATCGAATCGTTTGCGCTATGATGTCTGCGCATTCCCGAAGCTGTTCCTCCGTCATTACAAGGGGAGGGGCAAAGCGGATGATGTTACCATGCGTCGGTTTGGCGAGTAGCCCGTTCTCCTTTAATTTCATGCATATGTCCCAGGCGGTGGAGCTGTCTTCCGAGTCGTTGATCACGATTGCGTTGAGAAGTCCTTTGCCGCGCACAAGAACAAGCAACTCGCTATGGTCGACCAGTTTTTGCATTTCACTGCGGAATATGCGCCCCAGTCGTTCAGCATTTTCCGCAAGCTTTTCATCCTTGACGACCTCCAGTGCTTCCATGGCTATCGCCGAGGCCAGCGGGTTGCCTCCGAATGTCGATCCATGCTCCCCGGGTCGGATGACTTCCATGATGTGATTGTCAGCCAGTACAGCCGAGACGGGATAGACGCCCCCTGAAAGGGCTTTCCCGAGTATCAATATGTCAGGCTGAACCTCCTCGTGATGCACGGCCAGTAGTTTTCCGGTTCGGGCAATGCCTGTCTGAACTTCGTCTGCGATGAAGAGAACGTCGTGCTCTGCACAGAGTTCCCTGGCACCTTTCAGATATCCTTCCTGGGGGACGTAAACTCCTGCTTCCCCCTGAATAGGCTCGAAGAGAAAACCTGCAATGTTCTCCTCGGTTTTCAGGATCTCTTCAAGCGAGCTCAAATCATCGTATGGAATTTTAACGAAACCCGGGGTATAGGGCCCAAAATTCTTTCTTGCCGTTTCGTCGTTCGAAAAGGAGATGATCGTCGTAGTCCTCCCGTGAAAATTATTCTCACAAACTACTATTTTCGCGCTTTCCTCTGGGATACCTTTTTTCTCATAGGCGTACTTCCTGCAGATTTTTATGGCTGTCTCCACGGCTTCCGCGCCAGTGTTCATCGGCAGCACTTTATCGAATCCAAAATATTCAGTCACATACTTCTCGTAGACGCCAAGCTGATCATTGTAAAAAGCCCTTGAAGTCAGGGTCAGAGTCTCTGCCTGTTCCTTCAACTTATTGATTATCCTAGGATGGCAATGACCTTGATTAACAGCAGAATATGCTGAAAGAAAATCATAATATTTTTTCCCTTCTACATCCCACACATAAACACCTTCTCCACGATGCAAAACTACGGGTAAAGGATGGTAGTTGTGTGCTCCAAACTGATCCTCCAAAGCGATGGCTGATTGAGTCGCCCCTTGATTCTTTACTAACATAGAAATTTGAATTGAACCCCACAGGAACCGGTGAACCTGTGGTTGAATGATACATGTACAATTCCTTCTTGAGGAGAGAAATCATCCTTGCTATGCAAAAATAGTAAAAATGAAGTCTGCTTTCACAGTTCAGGGCGACTGTTCCTTCCAATTGTGCTATTTTTACACCAAATCCTCATATGAACTACCTCGCACATATTTTTCTGTCTGAAGATCAGGAAATGATCCGTTTGGGAAACTTCATGGCAGATCACATCAAGGGATCAAAATACAAGACTTACCCAACAGAGGTTCAGAAGGGAATACTGCTGCACCGCAAAATCGACTGGTTCACCGATCTGGATGAAACAGCACGAAAGAGCAAGAGGAGACTCAACGACAGATATGGATTGTACCGTGGCGTCATAATTGACATTTTTTACGATCATTTTCTCGCTGCGAATTTTGCGGATTTTTCTGAGGTGGCATTGAACGATTTTGCATCGGTATTTTATAGCTCACTGCAGGCCAATGAGGAGCTGCTGCCCGAAAAGGTCAGACACATGACCCATTATATGATTCGCAATGACTGGCTCACGAGCTACGCGCAAACTGAAGGAATTCGCCAAGTGCTTTTGGGAATGAATCGACGCACAGGCGGTCGGGGAAGAATGGATATGGCCATAGAGGATTTACTGGAGCATTATTATGATTTCGAACTTGACTTCAGGCATTTTTTCAAAAAGTTACGTACCTTTTCCTCCCAAAATCTTCAAGAGTTACATGAGCATTTTTCGCATTAGCAGGTCTTTACAATTCGTATTTTTCATTTTACTAACCTCCTCGTTGCTGGTTCTTGTTCAATGCCGTGGCAGACAGGAGCAGAACGGGAGTAAGAAGCAGGGTGTTGTCGCAGATAGTGCGATGGTGGTGAGCGCTCGTGCGGAAGCTTCCAGGATAGGTCTCGAAATTCTTGGTAAAGGCGGCAATGCCTTTGATGCCATGATCGCAACAGATCTGGCCCTGGTAGTTGCCTATCCTTTTTCCGGGAATATCGGAGGCGGTGGCTTTACCTTGTTTCGCACGGCAGAGGGCGAAATTGGAAGCCTTGATTACCGGGAGAAAGCACCCTTGGCGGCGCATCGTGACATGTATCTGGATCAAAACGGAGAGATTATTCCTGGGCTGAGCACACTTGGAGCGCTAGCTGTAGGAGTTCCCGGAACCGTTGCGGGCTTGTTTGAAATCCATTCCCGATTTGGAACCAAACCTTTTGCAGAACTTATTCAGCCAGCTATTGACCTGGCCTACAAGGGCGTCGTTGTCACACCGAAACAAGCAGACCGACTCAATCACTATCGAAAGTACTTCGAACAGGCCAATGAAAGAACTATTTTTCTGGACAGACCCTGGAAGGCAGGAGACACAATTCGCTACCCTGACCTGGCCAAAACCTTTGAACGGATTCGGGACAATGGGCGAGATGAGTTTTACCAGGGTCAAACAGGGGCAACAATGGTCGATTATTTGAAGAAACTTGGAGGAATTGTCACCATGGAGGATTTAGCGAAGTATGAAGCCGTTTGGCGGGATCCCATCGTTTTTGATTACAAGGATTACAGGGTCATATCCATGCCTCCCCCTTCGAGCGGAGGAATTTGTGTGGCCCAGATCCTCAAGAGCATTGAGCCATATGACATCGGTCGATACCCACATAATTCGGCACAGTACATTCAATTGTTGGCAGAGGCAGAGCGCCGTGTTTATGCAGACCGAGCCTATTTTCTAGGGGACCCTGACTTCAATGTCATTCCTCTGGACACCTTGAAATCAGCTGGTTACAATATCCGACGCATGTCTGATTTCAACTGGGATCGTGCAACGCTGTCTTCGGAGGTATCCCACGGTGACATCCAAATCATTGAAAGCGATCAAACCACCCATTACTCAATCGTCGACACTTACGGGAATGCGGTTTCGGTTACCAATACCTTGAACGGTGCCTATGGTTCCAAGGTTTATGTTGATGGTGCCGGGTTCTTCCTGAACAATGAGATGGATGATCTAAGTTCCAAACCCGGCGAGCCCAATATGTTCGGTCTCGTAGGTGCAGAAGCGAACTCAATTGAACCGGAAAAGAGAATGTTGAGTTCTATGACACCTACTATCCTGGAGAAAAACGGAGAGCTGTTCATGGTGGTTGGATCCCCGGGCGGACCTACGATAATCACCTCCGTAGTCCAAAATATTTTAAACGTGGTGGAGCACGGCATGGGTATGCAGGAATCCGTTTCCGCACCCAGGTTTCACCATCAGTGGTTGCCGGATGACATTCGCTTTGAAAACACCTTTGACACACTTGCCTTTCCGGAATTGCGGCGCAAAGGCTATTCTCTGAGCAAAGGTGATACACGAATCATCGGAAAAGTAGACGCCATTCTGGTTCTTCCTGATGGAAGACTCGAGGGAGGAGCCGATCCGCGCGGCGATGACACAGCGGTTGGATTTTGAGGATGGATTAATTGTTTAATACGAACCGGAGGCATCGGTTTAACAGGATTAAATATGAATGACAAGAGAGGAAAACACACAGTTTGCATTCACGAAGGAGAGATTCGCGACGAGCAATTCGGAGGAGCCATATCACCGATTTACCTGGCGAGCTCCTATCCGTTCATTGATCAGGACGAAAAGCGATATCCCCGTTATTTCAACACCCCAAACCAGGAAGTGATTGGAAAAAAATTGGCTGCGCTCGAACATGCCGAGGCAGCATTGCCCTTTTCTTCAGGTATGGCCGCCATCAGCACGACCCTGCTTTCTTTTCTTAAACAAGGGGACCATGCAGTTTTCCAAAATGAGATTTACGGGGGTTCATTCAATTTAATCCATAAGGAATTTGAGAATTTTGGAATCGAATTCACTTTGACCCGGGGGATCGAGATACGGGATTTCGAGGAAGCAATTCGTCCCAATACCAAGGTTATCTATATCGAAACCCCATCCAATCCTCTCCTGAGCCTGACCGATATCAAGGCTGTGGCCGACTTGGCCAGATCCAAAGGAATCATCAGCATTATTGACAATACGTTTGCCTCACCCATTAACCAGACTCCCATTGACCTGGGCATAGACATTTCGCTGCACAGCGCAACCAAGTATTTAGGCGGACACAGCGACCTGTGCGCAGGAGTGGTCGCGGGAAGTGAAGCGCACATTGAAAAAGTACTGCACAAGGGTAGAAATCTTGGTGGCAGTCTAAGTGAATTCACTTGCTATATGCTGGAAAGAAGCATCAAAACTCTTGGGTTAAGAGTGGAGAAGCACAATCAAAACGCAGGTTTTGTCGCCGAACAGCTGCAGAGCCAAAACGGGGTGACCAAGGTTTTCTATCCTGGCCTGACGACCCATAAGAATCACGAACTGGCCAGGTCACAAATGAACGGCTACGGCGGCATGCTGTCGTTTGAGCTTCATCCGTCCATTGACGCAAAAGCCTACCTGCGGAGACTAGAACTGATCAAACCTGCAATGAGCCTCGCCGGCGTCGAGAGCACCGTGATTCAGCCCAGTCTCACCTCGCATGCTTTGATGAGCCCCGACGAGCGTGCCAAGCAGGGAATCTCGGATCAGTTGCTCAGACTTTCTGTAGGTATCGAGGACAAAGAAGATATTTTTGAGGACCTGGTTCAGGCCCTCAAGGTCTGATCTAGCCGTTGTAAAAAGAAACAATTATGAAGTTAGACATTTTAGCATTTGGCGCGCACCCAGACGACGTTGAACTGGGTTGTGGTGCTACCGTTGCAAAGGAAGTTTCCCTTGGAAGGAAGGTGGGCATCATAGATTTGACAAGGGGAGAACTCGGAACACGAGGTTCTGCCGCACTCAGGGATCAGGAAGCAGCCCATGCAGCTGAGATCCTGGGCGTTGTCACCCGAGAAAATTTGAAT
Source organism: Bacteroidia bacterium (assembly GCA_030430615.1). Taxonomy (GTDB): domain Bacteria; phylum Bacteroidota; class Bacteroidia; order Flavobacteriales; family Flavobacteriaceae; genus Lutimonas. The sequence goes on along the minus strand of JAUIKV010000014.1, from coordinate 4,282 downwards.
TTTCGGGATGGGTTTTTTACAAACGATGAGATGCATCAAATGGAGATCATCAAGCGAATCCGCAAATACAGACCCGACATAGTTTTATGCAATGCGATAAAAGACAGGCACATTGATCACGGCAAGGGAAGCAGTCTGGTGTCAGACGCATGCTTTCTTTCAGGCCTTAGAAAAATTGAAACTCAGCATGAAGGTGAATCCCAGCTTGCCTGGCGCCCTTCAATCGTCTATCACTACATACAATGGCAGAATCTGGAACCCGATTTTGTCGTGGATGTCTCAGGTTTCATCCAACAGAAGGTGGACTCTGTGCTCGCCTATTCGTCGCAGTTCTATGATCCATCCAGCAAAGAGCCCGAATCTCCGATTTCCAGCAAGAATTTTCTGGAAAGCGTAACTTACCGGGCAAGAGACTTGGGACGCTTGATTGGAAAGGAGCACGGAGAAGGGTTTACGGCAGAGCGTTATGTCGCCGTAGATCATTTGAACGGCCTGATCTGATATTTTTCGAAATTTGTTTGAAGAAGTTGCGAAATGGATTATATTTGCGTCCGAATTTGATGGAACTGATTTCGTCAAGTAATGGTGGTTGTAGCTCAGTTGGTTAGAGCGCTAGATTGTGGTTCTAGAGGTCGCCGGTTCGAGACCGGTCTTCCACCCGAGACAAGAAAGAACGCCCAGGTCCAATGGGTGTTTTTTTTTACCGTTCATTAAAAACTAAATCAGGATTCTGGATTCCGAAATCAAATGGATTCAGATCACTTAAAACAAAAATTAAATGAAGAGGATATATACATTGATGCTCGCTGTTTTGACAGGGATTGGGGTTTTTGCCCAGGTTGACAAGGCGTCTGATCTGGAATTGGAGTACAAAGTTGCAGATTTGGCCAAACGCGTAGGTGACCCTTCGGTGGTGACTTCCACTTTTTATCGCATTATCGCTCTTGAGGGAGAGAACAGCACCTATAAAGACAGTCTGGCCTATATTTATTTTTCTGCACGAAAGTTCGCCCCGAGCTTTCTGATGGCTGATGAGGTTCTCCAACGAGAACCAGAACACCTGGAGATGCTCGAGGTCAAGGCAGTTTCTCTCGAATCCCTGGGAGCTATTGACAAGAGCGCTGAGGTCTATGAGAAGTTGTTTGGGCTCACGCAAAACAATTTTCACGGATACAGCCTGGCTAAATTGCAATTCGGTTTGAAGAAATACCAGGAAGCTTACGCGACCATTAAAAAGGTCGAAGGCCTCAACGACACAGGAAGTTACAAGGTCAATTTCGTTATAAACCAGAACAAAACCCAACAGGTAGATCTCTTGGGAGCCATACCTTATCTGAAAGGTTTGATCGAAGAAGAACTCGACTTGAAAGATGCTGCAAAACAGAGTTATCAGAAATCACTTACGGTTCAGCCTGAATTCATCTTACCCAAAAACAAGTTGGAAGCTTTAGGAATTTAAGCCTTCGCCTTAATTTTCAAGTTTTTCTTTCAGGTATATCCCGGTGTAGGACTTCTCGTTCAGAATCAATTCCTCAGGCTGGCCCTGACCGACCACCTGACCACCGTGTTTGCCCCCTTCAGGGCCAAGGTCAATGATGTAATCCGCACATTTGATCAGTTCCATATTGTGTTCGATCACTACAATGGAGTGACCTTTGGCTATCAACGCGTTGAAAGAGTCGAGAAGCTTTTTGATGTCGTGAAAGTGCAAGCCCGTTGTGGGTTCGTCAAAAATAAAGAGTGTTTTGTCACTGTTGGAGCCCTTGACTAAAAAGGAGGCTAATTTGATCCTCTGGGCTTCCCCACCAGAAAGAGTAGAGGAGGCCTGACCCAGCTGTACATAACCGAGACCAACATCCTGCAATGGTTTCAACTTTTGGACAATACGCTTCTGTTTGTGTTCTTCAAAGAAAAGGACTGCCTCATCTACCGTGGTTTCCAAAATGTCATTGATGTTCTTGCCGTGAAACTCGATTTCTAGGATCTCTTTTTTGAATCGTTTTCCTTTGCAGGTTTCACACTCAATGTGAACATCGGCCATAAACTGCATTTCAATTGTGACTTCACCTTCTCCTTTGCAATCATCACAGCGCCCCCCATCTACATTGAAAGAGAAATGTTTGGCCTTGTACCCGCGGACCTGGGAGAGTTTTTGATCGGTATACAAGCCGCGAATATCATCATAGGCTTTAATATAGGTTACCGGATTTGAGCGGCTCGATCTTCCGATGGGGTTCTGATTGATGAACTCGACATTTTGAAGGGTTTCCAGGTCTCCTGTAATCTCTGTGAAGCGCCCCGCTTTTTCACCATATTTGTGTATGATTCGCTGTAGGGCAGGATAGAGGATATCACGGATCAGGGTGCTTTTGCCACTGCCCGATACCCCGGTGATGACTGATAAAGCATTCAATGGGATCTGAACATCAACATTTTGAAGATTGTGTTCCCTGGCCCCTTTGATTTGGATGAATTTTTTGGTGTTTCGTCGTTTCGAAGGCACTTCGATTCGCAAAGAGCCATTGAGGTAATTGGCTGTCAAAGAATCGGATTTAAGAACCTGTTCGAAGGTGCCTTCCGCAACGAGTTCTCCTCCAAAGCTTCCCGCTTCCGGACCAATGTCGATGATATGGTCCGCGACCCGGATGATGTCCTCGTCGTGCTCCACCACGATGACGGTGTTACCAAGATCCCGCAATTTCTTCAAGACTTTGATCAGCTTTTCGGTATCCCTGGAGTGAAGACCGATGCTGGGCTCGTCAAGGATGTACATAGAGCCTACGAGGCTGCTTCCGAGTGAAGTTGCCAAATTGATGCGCTGGCTTTCTCCCCCGGAAAGGGTGTTGGAATTCCTGTTCAGCGTCAGATAGCTCAAACCTACATCATTCAAAAAGGTTAGGCGATTGACAATCTCTTTCAGGAGGCGTTTTGCAATCTTTTCCTGGTAGGGGTCGAGTTCCAGGTTTTGGAAAAAGACCAGAACCTCATCGATTGGAAGATCGACGAGCTCCATCAGATTTTTGCCCCCAATTTTGACGTAGCCTGCTTCCTTTCTCAGCCTTTTGCCTTGGCATTCAGGACATTTTGTCTTTCCCCGATAACGCGAGAGCATCACCCGATACTGAATTTTATAGCTCTTTTCCTCCAGATAGGAAAAGAAGCCGTTCAATCCATCAAAATACTCATTGCCCTCCCAGAGAAGTTGATATTGCTCTTCCGAAAGCTCGAAAACGGGTTTGTGAATAGGGAAATCGAACTTATAGGCGTTCAATACAAGATCTTCCTTGAAATGCTTGAAGGACTCGCTCTTCCAGGGAAGAACCGCATCATCATATACCGAAAGCGTATTGTTGGGAATCACCAGATCTTCATCGATTCCAATGGTATTTCCATATCCTTCGCATTTCGGACATGCGCCATAGGGATTGTTGAAGCTGAAAAAATGAATATTGGGCTCCATAAAAGTGATGCCGTCCTTTTCGAAGCGGTTGCTGAAATAAAGCTGCTCGCCGGACCTGACGTTCTCGAGAATGCACTCGCCTTTGCCTTCGTAAAAGGCGGTTTGCACTGAATCTGACAAGCGATTGATGAAATCTTCACCTGTCTGCACAACCACACGGTCTACAACCAGGTACAACAAGCCCTTGTAATCAATGCTGAATTCATCGATCCGGACAATGCCGTTCTCTGTTTTCAGCCTTGAAAAACCCTGTTGCTCCATAATTTTCACCAGGGTTGCCAGGTCTCGTTCTTCGGTTGGGTGTACCGGTGACAAAAGTAAGAGCTTTTCTCCCTCCTCCATGGAGAGTACACGGTCAATAACGTCTGATACCGAGTCTTTCTTTACCAGTTCCCCGGATATAGGGGAAAAGGTTTTTCCCACCCGCGCGTACATGAGCTTTAAATAATCATATATTTCTGTGGTTGTACCCACCGTGGATCTCGGGTTGGTGCTGTTGACTTTTTGCTCAATCGCAATGGCTGGTGAGATGCCCTTGATCGAACTGACCTTTGGCTTGTTGAGCTTGCCTAAAAACTGCCTTGCATAGGACGATAAACTCTCGACATAGCGTCGCTGACCTTCGGCGTACAAAGTGTCAAAAGCGAGGGAAGATTTGCCAGATCCGGACAATCCGGTGATCACGACAAGCTTATTTCGGGGAATTTTAACGTCTAAATTTTTGAGATTGTGCAGAGCAGCTCCCGTTATTGTGATGAAATCCTTAAAGTTACTGTTTTTCAAAGGTTTACATTTAAAATGTGAAGAGAGAAATCACAAAGA